>JBOGZB010000119.1:0-4786 GCA_050697175.1 Solirubrobacterales bacterium
GAGTACACCACCCCGCGATCACCAGCCACCACGCCACCACCATACGGCACGAGCGGATCGCCCCCGGTTCGGTCATGGCTCTGATCGCGATGGGCCTCGGCGTGATCGTGATCGCCAACGACTTCACGGCCCTGAACGTCGCCCTGCCCGCGATCGAGCAGGACTTCAACGTCGACGTCGGGACCGTCCAATGGGTGATCAACGCCTATTGCTTCGTGTTCGGGATGGCGATCGTCACCGGCGGGCGCCTCGCCGACATGTTCGGTCGCCGCCGCGCCTTCTTTCTCGGGTCGGCGATCTTCGCGGCCTTCTCGCTGCTCGGCGGCGTCGCGCAGAGCGCGCCGTGGCTGATCGGGACCAGGGTGGGGATGGGGATCGGCGGGGCGCTGATGTGGCCGGCGATCCTCGGGATGACCTACGCGGCGCTGCCCGAGAGCAAGGCGGGGCTCGCGGGCGGCCTGATCCTCGGCGCGGCCGGGATCGGCAACGCGATGGGCCCGCTGCTCGGGGGCGTCCTGACCGACGAGCTGAGCTGGCGCTGGATCTTCTTCCTGAACGTGCCGATCGCCGCCTTCGCCGTGCTCGTCACCTGGCTCAAGGTCCACCAACCGAGCCCCGAGGTCTCCAACCAGCGGATCGACTACCCCGGGATAGCGAGCCTCTCGGCGGGCCTGCTCCTGCTGCTGCTCGCCTTCGATCAGGCGGCGGACTGGGGGTTCGGCGACCCGCGGGTGATCGCGATGCTGGTCGGGGCCGTGCTCCTGGTCGGGGTCTTCAGCCGGATCGAGCCCCGGATGCGAGAGAGCGCCCTGATCCCCTCCGACGTAATCCGAAGCGGCGAGTTCCGATCAGTCTGCGCGGCCGTGCTCCTGATGTCGGCGGTCTTCTTCGCCACGGTGCTCTACGTGCCGCAGTTCATGGAGAAGATCCTCGGCTTCTCGGCGCTCAAGGCCGGATTCGGGATGGTGCCGATGCTCGGCAGCTTCGCGATCGTCGCGTTCATCGCGGGTCCGCTCTATGGGCGCTTCGGCGCCAAGCCGACGGTCACCGTGGGCGCGGTCGCGTTCACGCTCGGGCCGCTCCTCCTCTCGATGGTCGACTCCGGCTCGAGCTATGGCTCGCTGGTCGCCGGGCTCGTCGTGACCGGGGTCGGAGCGGGGCTCTTCATCCCGTCGGTGACCACGGCGGGGGTCACCGCGCTCGACGCGTCCCGCGCCAGCCTGGCGGGCGGCCTGATCTACATGTTCCAGATCGCGGGCGGGGCGATCGGGCTCGGGATCACCACCGCGATCTTCACGATCACCTCCGAGAACGAGCTCGACTCCCAGGCGACGGCCGCGGGCTCCAACCTGACCGATCACCAGGTCGCGGTCATGCACGGCGCGCTCGCCGGGACCGATTCCGGCCAGGCGGCGCTCGCCGCGGTCCCGGCCGCGGCGCACGACAGGATCGTCGCGGCGGTCAGCGACTCGTTCGCGATCGGCATCCAGAACGGGTTTCGCTTCGTGACCGCCGCCGCGGTGCTCGGCTTCCTGATCTCGCTCTTCTTCGTCGGCGGCCGGCTGCTCGGCCAGCGCGTCGCCGAGCCCGACCGCGCCCAGGCCTGACCGTGAGGCGCTAGGCGCGCTGGGCGATCCCGGGAACGCGCCGCTCACCGCGCTCCTCGAAGTAGGCCCACTCGAGCTCGCCCAGCTCGGTCGAGGGCGGATCGCCGTAGATCCACTCGCGGCTGATCCGGTGCCAGTTGCGCCGCGCCCGAAGCTGGGCGAGCACCGCCAGCACGCCGGTCTCCATCCGGCGGCCCATCAGCTCGTCGGCCGGGATGTTCTCGCGGCGCATCAGGTCGTAGTACTCGGAGCGGGGGTCCGAGACGGACTCGATCACCTTCATCACCCGCTCCGGGGTGAGCTCGATCTCGCGGTCCTCCATGTACCAGCCGCCGACCGCCATCACGTGGTCCATCAGCCGCTCGGCGTCGAGCTTCGACGGCTTGCCGACGAACCCGAGGTCGTGGAGCGAGGCCCGAAGCGCCTCGGGATCGCGCCGCGCCGCGGCGTCGATCGCCCGCTGCTCGAGCTCGATCTGCTCGCGGTCGAGCCGCTTGGTCATCCCGTAGTCGAGGAAGGCGACCCGGCCGTCGTCGGCCAGCAGGTAGTTGCCGGGGTGGGGGTCGGCGTTGAAGTGCTGGAGGTAGTAGATCGAGCCGAAGCTGAACCGGAAGACGATCTCGCCGAACCGGTCTCGCTCGGGTTGCGGGAGCTCTTTGACCGCCTCGAACCCGACCCCCTCGACGTACTCGGTGACCAGCACCCGGCGTCGCGACAGGCGGGTCAGCACGTCCGGCACGTAGATGAACGGGTGCCCGCGGTAGCCGCGCGCGAAGGTTCGCTGGCTCTGGGCCTCGTACTCGTAGTCGAGCTCCTCCATGACCCGCATCCGGAGCTCGTCGGCGACCGCCTTCGCGTCGAGCCCGGGGGCGAGCGCCCGCGCCAGGCGGACGACCATGCCGGCGTTTCGCAGGTCGGCCTCGAGCGCCTCGGCGATCCCCGGGTACTGGATCTTGACCGCCACCGGGCGCCCGTCGCAAAGCGTCGCCCGGTGGACCTGGCCGATCGACGCGGCCGCGAACGCCTCCGGCTCGATCTCGGCGAACAGCTCGTCGAGCGGCTCGCCCCGGTACTCCTCGTCGAGCACCTTCTCGACCTTCTCCCACGGCATCGCCGGCGCGTTCGTTCGCAGCTCGGCGAGCTGCTCCTGGTAGAGCTCCGCGTACTCGGGCGGCAGGAACTCGGTGTCGATGAACGAGGCGAGTTGGCCGATCTTCATCGCCGCCCCCTTCATCTCGCCGAGGATCGAGGCCATCTTCACTGCCGTCTCGAGGTGCCTGCCCTCGAGCGCCCGCTCCGCCTTCCCGCTCCCACGCGCGACGTTCGCCGCCCTCGTCCCCGCGTAGCGCGTCGCCTGCGTGCCCATCGCGGTGCCGAGCTTCGCCGAGCGCCGGATCCTGCCCTTCGGGATCTTGTCCTCCGCCATGCCCTCAGGGTAGGCGGTGGGGTTGGCCTGCGCGCACCCCTCTGACGATGGCCGGAAAACGACGACATAGGGGACGTTTCCGGACCATCGTTGATGCTTCCGGCCTGGGCTGCCCTACGTGCCCAGCCAACGCCGGCCGTGCTGAACACGCCCGGGTGCGCGGCAACGTTGCGCGCATCTCAGGCCCTTCTCTATCCTCAACGCCTCATGGCTTCGGACCGCGCAATGCTCAACGTCTCCGATCGCACCGAGTTCGGGTCTCGCACGACCCGGCGACTCCGGCGTGACGGGCTCGTCCCCGGCGTCCTCTACGGCGGCGGCAAGGACGCTCGTCACTTCCAGGTCGCCGAGCGTGAGGCCCGCACCGTCCTGCTGCACGGCGGGGCGCTGATCGACGTGAAGTTCGAAGGCTCCGGCACCACCCCGGTGGTTGTCAAGGAGGAGCAGCGCGATCCCGTCCGTGGAGGGCTGCTCCACCTCGACCTGCTCGAGGTGAAGCTCGACGAGGCGATCCAGGCGGAGGTCACGATCGAGCTGCTGGGCACCGAGGAGGCGCCCGGCGTCAAGGAGGGCGGCGTGCTCGAGCACGTGACCCACCAGATCACGATCGAGGCACTGCCTACCGCGATCCCCGGCAGCATTCCCGCCGACGTCTCCGGCATGTCCATCGGCGACACGCTCCAGCTCAGCGCTGTCGCGCCTCCCGAGGGCGTCGCCTTTGCTCTCGGCGAGGGCGTCGATGCCGACGAGGTGACGATCGCGACGCTGTCGCCGCCTCGCGTCGAGGAGGAGCCGGAGCCCGAGGTCGAAGAGGAGGCCGAGCTCGTCGGCGAGGAGGGCGAGGTGCCCGAGGGCGAGGAGGCCCCCGAGGGCGAGGCCCCGGCGGAGGGCGATGCTCCCGCCGAGGGCGAGGACTCCGAAGGGGAGTAGCGCCCCCTGTCGCTGCTTGGCCGGCTGCGACGCGGCCGAGCCGCTTTGGACACCGATGCACCCGGCGCGAACGAGCGTGTGCTCGTCGTCGGCCTCGGCAATCCGGGCTCGCGGTACGACCGCAGTCGCCACAACATCGGCTTCGAGGTCGCGGCCGCGCTCGAGCGCCGGTGGGACCTGGCGCGACCGAAGGAGCGTTTCCGCGGCCTGATCGCCGAAGGGCGGGCCGGCGCGGGAGGGCCCCGCGTGGCGGTCCTTCGCCCGCAGACCTACATGAACGACTCCGGAACCTCGGCGGGCCCGGCGCGCGGGTCGCTCAAGGTCCCGCTCGAGAACACGATCGTCGTCCACGACGAGATCGACCTCCCGTTCGGCGAGATCCGCACCCGGCTCGGGGGCGGGCTGGCCGGCCATAACGGGCTGAAGAGCATCGCCCAGGGATTCGGTGGGCCGGACTTCTGGCGGGTTCGCGTGGGTGTCGGCCGCCCCGATTCGACGGACCCTGACGTGGTCGCTCGCTACGTGCTCTCGCGCTTCTCCGAGCCGGACGACGAGGTGATCGCGCTGATCGAGCGCGCCGCCGAGCACACCGAGCGGCTGGTGGAGGAGATCGCCTCCGAGGACTCCGACCCGCTCGGCGAGGTGATCGATTGACCGACGCCCTGACCACCTACGACGTCGACGAGGCGGGCATTGCGCTCCTCCGCCTCGATCGCCCCAAGGTCCGCAACGCCATGAACACACAGATGCTCGAGGAGATGCTCGAGCACCTGGCGTCGGCGCGCGAGGACGACTCGGTCCGTGTCCTGGTGCTGTCGTCGAC
>JBOGZB010000120.1:0-7310 GCA_050697175.1 Solirubrobacterales bacterium
GTGGATAGCGTCGGCAGTGGCCTTCGGAGACCACCAAGGGGGGAACTTGTGAAGCTCAGGCTGACGATCCTGGCCGCCGTCGTAGGCGCCGCGGCCTTCGCCGCCGTCGCGCTCGGCGATCAGACGACCAAGACCAGGCTGGTCAGCAAGAACTCGAACGGCGACCCGACCAGCGGCGGATACAGCTACGCCGGCGCGATCACGCCCGACGGCCGCTACGTCGGGCTCGAGTCGAACGCGACCAATCTCCCGGGAACGTCGGGCCCCACCTACCAGGTGCTCCTCAGGGATCGCAAGACCGGCAAGACGACCCTGGCCAGCAAGTCGAACAGCGGCAACCCGGCTGACAGCGACACCTACGACCCGACGATCTCCGACGACGGACGCTACGTCGGCTTCGAGTCGGGGGCGTCGAACCTCCCCGGCTCGCTGTCGCCGGACTACTTCCAGGCCTACGTCCGCGACATGAAGACCGGGAAGACCGAGCTGGTCAGCCGGTTGAGCGGCGGCGACCCGGCCAGCGGCGGTTACAGCGAGGACGCCTCGATATCCGGCGCCGGGCGCCTGGTCGCCTTCGAATCCGAAGCGGCGAACCTGCCGGGAACGAACAACGGCACCATCTACCAGACGTTCGTGCACGATCGGAAGTCGGGCAAGACGACGCTGGTCAGCAAGACCGACGGCGGCAGTCCGGCCGATGCCGACAGCGACGACCCGGCGGTCTCCCCGAACGGTCGCATGGTCGCGTTCGAGTCCGACTCGTCCAACCTTCCCGGCGGCCTCGGCGGCGACTCCCAGGCCTACATCCGAAACCTGAACAAGCACAAGACGATCCTGGTGAGCAGGAACTCGGCGGGCGATCCGGGTGATGACACGAGCGGCGACGTCTCCCCGTCGGCGAACGGCCGCTTCGTCGCGTTCGAGTCGTACGCGACCAACCTTCCCGGCTCGCTCGGCCCGACCTACGAGCAGGTCTACCTCCGCGACCGAAAGAACGGCAAGACGACGCTGATCTCGAAGACCAGCGGCGGCGACCCGGCCACCGGCGGGTACAGCGAGAACGCCTCCGTGTCGAGCAACGGGCGGTTCGTGTTGTTCGAGTCCGAGGCGTCGAACCTGCCGGGGGCGACCGGCGACTACCTGGTCTATCTGCGGGATCGCAAGACACAGAAGACGCAGCTGGTCAGCAAGACGAACGGCGGTGACCCCGCCGACGACGACAGCTACGTGTACAAGAACAGCAGGCTGCTGTCCAAGAACCCGATGCTGGCCGTCTTCTACTCGTATTCGTCGAATCTACCCGGCGCGGCGCAGCCCTACAGCCAGGCCTATACCCGCGGGCCGCTTCCCTAGCCCGCGGACGGCCGGGCTTGGGCCGCGCGGCCTGGCCGTATCCTCAAGCGGCATGTCGCCCGAGAGCGAGATAGTGGTGATGAAGTTCGGCGGCACCTCGGTCGCGGGGGCCGACGACATCCGCCGGGCCGCCCGGCGGATCGTCGCCGCGCGCGAGCACGGGATGCGGGTGGTGGCGGTTCTCTCGGCGCGCGGCAAGACGACCGATCAGCTGCTCGAGATGGCCCACGAGGTGTCCGAGCGACCGCTGGACCGCGAGATGGACATGCTGCTGTCGACCGGCGAGCGGATCTCGTGCGCGCTGTGCGCGATGGCGATCCACGACATGGGACACAGCGCGATCTCGCTGACCGGATCCCAGGCCGGGATCGTGACCGACTCCTCGCACACGAAGGCGCGGATCATCGACGTTCGCGCCGATCGGATCCGCGAGGCCCTGACGGACGACAAGATCGTCCTGGTGGCCGGGTTCCAGGGCGTCTCGAGCGACAGCCACGACGTGACGACCCTCGGCCGGGGCGGCTCCGACACGACCGCGGTGGCGATCGCCGCCGCCCTCGGCGCCCGGGTCTGCGAGATCTACACGGACGTGCGCGGCGTGTTCAGCGCCGATCCTCGGATCGTCGCCGACGCCCACCTGCTCCCGATCGTCTCGTTCGAGGAGATGCTCGAGATGGCCGCCTCGGGCGCCAAGGTGCTCCAGCTCCGGTCGGTCGAGTACGCGCGAAACCATGGCATCCCGATCCACTGCCGGAGCTCATTCGAGGAGGGTCCCGGTACATTCGTGCTCGCAGAGGACGAGACGATGGAACGACCCCTCGTAACCGCGGTCACACACTCCGAGCAGGAGGCGCGCTTGACGCTCAGCGGCGTCCGCGACGAGCCGGGCATCGCCGGGACGATCTTCGGCGCCCTCGCCGACGCCAACGTGAACGTCGACATGATCATCCAGAACGAGCCGATCTCCTCCGACCACAAGGCCGACCTCTCGTTCACGGTAGGCCGCGACGACCTGCCCGTGGCGACCGAGGTACTGGGCGGGCTCGAGCTCGGCGAGCGAATCCTGACCGATGAGCGGATCGGCAAGGTCTCGATCGTCGGAGCGGGGATGCGCAGCCACCCCGGCGTCGCCGCCAAGGTGTTCGAGACGCTGGGAAAGAACGGGATCAACATCGAGATGATCTCCACCTCGCCGATCAAGATCTCCTGCGTGATCGACGCCGCCCAGGTCCCGGACGCAGTCAAGGCGCTCCACGAGGCGTTCGACCTGGGCGCCGACGCGGTCCGCCGCGAGGAGCCGGCCGGGACCGAGCACCGGCCCCGCGTCGCCCCGTAGCGATGGCCGACGGGGGATACAGGGTCGGCGTGCTCGGCGCCACGGGAGCGGTCGGCTCGACCATGCTCCGGGTGCTCGCCGAGCGCCAGTTCCCGGCCTCGGAGGTCGTCCCCTTCGCGTCGGAGCGATCGGCCGGGAGGATGATCGAGTTCGCCGGCGGCGAGATCGAGTGCCGGCCGCTCTCGGCCGACGCGATCCAGGGCATCGACCTGGTGCTCTCCTCCGCAGGCGGCGCGGTGAGCGCCGAGTGGGCGCCGGCGCTCGTCGAGGCGGGGGCCGTGATGGTCGACAACACGAGCTACTGGCGCATGCACGACGACGTTCCCCTGGTCGTCGCCGAGGTCAACCCGGAAGCCCTCGACGCGCACCGTGGGATCGTCGCCAACCCGAACTGCTCGACCATGCAGATGGTCGTCGCGCTGGCGCCGATCCACCGCGAGGTGGGGATCGAGCGGATCGTCGTCTCGACCTATCAGCCCGTCTCGGGGACGGGCCGCCGCGCGATGCACGAGCTCGAGGCGCAGACCCATGCGCTCCTGCACGAGACCGATCCGCCCCCGGCCGAGATCTATCCCCATCGGATCGCGTTCAACGTCATGCCGCAGGTCGAGACCTTCAAGCAGGGCGACGACTACACGACCGAGGAGCGAAAGATGATGTCCGAGACGCGAAAGATCCTCGGCGTCGGCGAGGGCGAGCTCGCGGTCTCGGCGACCTGCGTCCGCGTCCCCGTCCTGGCCGGGGAGTCGGAGTCGGTCAACGTCCAGACCCGCGAGCCGCTGTCGGCCGAGGACTGTCGCGCTCTGCTGGCCAAGGCGCCCGGAGTGGTCGTCGTGGACTCGCCGGGGGACGGTGTCTACCCGCTCGCCAGCGACGCGGAGGGGCGCGACGACATCCTGGTCGGGCGGATCAGAAGCGACCCCTCGCACGACCGCTGCCTGAACATGTGGATCGTCGGCGACAACCTCCGTAAGGGGGCCGCGACCAACGCGGTGCAGGTCGCCGAGCTCCTCCACGCTCGAGGCCTGATTCGCCGCACCGAAGCACCGGCGCCCGCCTAGGCGTTCGCGGCCCCCTCTACGATCCGCGCGCTCGTGGTGCTCGCGACCTACGGATCCCTGGCGGTCGTCTGCGTCGCATCGCTCCTGATCGGCCAGGCGGTCCTCTTGGTCTGCGGCCGCCACGAGCCGACCTGGCTCGCGGGCCCCGTCGGGCTGGCCGCGATCCTGACCGCCAGCGGCATCGCGATCAAGCTCCCCGGCCACGCCACCGCCGTCGCGATCACGCTCGCAGTCCTCAGCTTCGTCTCCTTGGTGATCCTGGCGCTGAGAGGGCGGGCGCCGGGTGCGGTGCCCGCCCTGATCGCGGCGGGACTCACCGTCCTCGTCGCGTCGGTTCCCTTCATCGCCAACGGCCGGATCGGGGTGCTCGGGGTGGGGCTGGTCAACGACGACATGGCCAACCACCTGCTGATCGCCGACTGGCTGAAGGCGCGGGTCGGCGAGATGCCGGCGTTGATTCATCAGGGGTACCCGGTCGGGCCGCACGCGCTCGTCGCCGGCCTGAGCCAGGGACTCGGCGCCGGGCTGATCGAGGCGTTCGCGGGGCTCACGCTGGCGATCCCGGCGCTCACTGCGCTCGTCGCCTTCGAGGCCCTGCGTGGCGTGCGGGCCGTGTGGAGGGTGGTCGCGGCGGCGCTCTCGGCGCTCCCGTACCTCGCCGCGGCCTACGTCGCCCAGGAGGCGTTCAAGGAGCCGATCCAGGCGCTCTTCGTGCTCAGCTTCGCGCTCCTCCTCCCGGCTGCCACCAACCCCCGCCGCGCCGTCCCGCTGGGGATCATCGCCGCCGGCTCGATCTACGCCTACAGCTTCCCGGGCCTGTTCTGGCTCGCGGGGACGGCGGCGATCTGGCTAATCATCGGCTGGTTCGGCCGGCGGGGGGCGAGCCCGGATAGAGGGGTCGCGGGTGGGGACCTGGGGAACGTCCGCAGCAGGGATGCGAGGACGGTGCGTAGCAGGGATGCGAAGCGTTCCCCAGGGGTCTACCCGCGACCCCTCCTTCTCGCAGGGGCTGGTGTCGCGGTGCTTCTCGTCCTCGCCGCGCCGGACCTGGGCCGGGTCGTCGACTTCACCAACTTCCGCGCCTTGAAGTCGGCGACGATCAGCGGCGTGCTCGGCAACCTGCGCCACCAGCTCTCGCCTCTCGAGGCGCTCGGGATCTGGCCGGCGAGCGACTTCCGCCTCTCGGCCGCCGACGCGAGCGGGCCGACCGCCGGCTTCTACCTCGGCGCGCTCGTCGCCGCGGTCGCCCTGGTGCTCGCCACGCCCCGCTGGATCCGCCGAAACGGCTGGGCCGTGCCGTCGGCCCTGGCCGCCGCTGGCGCGATCTATCTGGGGGCGCTCGCGTTCGGCACCGTCTACACGAGCGCCAAGGCCCTGGCAATCGCCGCGCCGCTGGTCACCCTGATCTCGTTCGGGGGACTGCTGAACCGCCGGGGTGGATTCCGGCGCGTTGTCGCGGTGGCGCTGGCTCTCGGAATCGCCGCTTCCAGCTTTCTGGTCCTCCGCCAGGCGCCGGTCGCGCCCAGCGAGCACGCCGATCAGCTCGCCGAGCTCCGCCCACTGGTCGCCGGCCGCGACGTCCTCTTCCTGGGCCGCGACAACTTCGTCTCCTACGAGCTTCGCGGCGCGCGGGCGTTCACTGCGGTGCGCAACTACTACGACCCCAACTACGTGAAGCCCAACCTTCACCTGCGCGGCGTGTTTCGCAAGTTCGACTTCGACTCGGTGACGCCGCGGACGCTGGCGCGGTTTCCCTTCGTGATCACGACGAGCGCGTCGTACGCGAGCGGGCCGCCCCCGGGATTCCGGCCCCTGCGCCGGACATCGGACTTCGTCCTCTGGGGGCGGACCGGGCCGATCGGGGCGCGCAGGACGCTCGCCGAGGGGCCCGATCCCGGAGCGATCCGCCGCTGTCGAGGAGGCGCCGGCGCCGCCGGGCGGGCGACCGTCTTCCCGGCTCCCCCGGTGACCGGAGCCGGGTGGTCGCCCGGTGCGACGGTCGAGGACGGCGCCCCGGTCACCCAGACGCTCACCCTCCCCGCCGGGCGCTGGCGGATCTCGCTCCCCTACGACGCGACCCGCCCGGTCCACGTCTCGGCCCCGGGCCTCGACGCCACCCTCCCGGCGAACCTCGACTACCGCGGCTCGACCCCCTACTACCCGGCCGGCGAGCTCAGGGTGCCGCGCGCCGGACCGGTCCGGTTCACGGTCGCCGTCGAGCGGCCACCCCTGGCCGGGCGGCTGCTGGGGACCAAGTCACAGGCCCACCTGGGGACGATCGCGGCGAGCCGCGCAGGCACCGGCGGGCCGATCCCGGGCGAGGCCGAGCGCCAGGTCGCGCTGAGCGGCGCCTGCGGCCGCTACCTGGACTGGTACCGACCCGCCCCGGGCCGCTGAACCGAATATAAGCCCGGCATGGAGATCGGATTCGGCGACGCCGTTCTGATCGTCGGGGCTCTGCTCGCGGTCGGGGCGGCCCTCTCGGGGATCATGCGCGGGACGGTCCTCTCGATCTCGGTGCTCTCGGTGGCGCTCGGCATCGCGCTCGCGGCGGCCGGCCTGGTCTCGGTCGACGCGAGCGACAAGACGATCGTCTACCTGGTCGAGCTCGCTCTGATCCTCACCCTGTTCAGCGACGGGCTTTTCGTGGAGCGGGAGCTTCTCACCGCGCATTGGGGGCCCGTGACGCGGGCGATCGTGCTCGCGATGCCGATCACGCTGCTTCTCCTGGGCCTGATGGCGAAGGCGATCTTCCCGCTCAGCTGGGCCGAGGCGTTCCTGCTCGCGGCGGTCCTCACGCCGACCGACCCGGTCGTCACCTCGACCGTGGTGACGGCCCAGCGCGTCCCGGCGATCGTCCGCCACACGCTGAACCTCGAGTCCGGCCTGAATGACGGGCTGGCGCTGCCCTTCGTGCTCTTCTTCCTGATCCTCGCGCAGCCGGGCGGCGACGCCGGCTCCGAGGGGGCCAAGCTGCTCGGCGAGGCGGCGTTCGGCGCCTTGGTCGGCGCGGCCCTGGGCGCCCTCGGCGGGCGGCTTCACGACCGCCTGCCCGGTGGCGGGATCACCAGCCGCTACGAGGGCATCTATGCGATCGGGTTCGGCCTCGCGGCCTTCGGCCTGGCCGACGTCACGATCGGCAACGGGCTGATCGCGGCCTTCGTGGCCGGGATCGCCATGGGCGCCTCCGAGCGCGAGATCCCCGAGGCGTTCGTCGACTTCGCCGAGAACATCAGCGCGATCTTCCAGGTGATCACCTTCTTCGTCTTCGGGGCGCTGATCGTGGCGATCGGCTACGACCGCGAGGTCTGGCAGCTGATCGTCTTCATCCCGCTCGCGCTGCTGGTCGCCCGCCCGGCGGCGATCCTGTTGTCGTTCGCCAGCAGCAGCCTGCCGCGCCCCCAGAAGCTGTTCATCGCGTGGTTCGGGCCGAAGGGCGTCGCCTCGATGCTGTTCGCCCTCTTCGTGCTCAAGTCGCAGGTCGGCGCCTCGGAGACGATCTTCGACGTCGCCGCCTTCACCATCCTGTGCTCGATCGCCGCCCACGGGCTGACCGACAC
>JBOGZB010000121.1:0-2204 GCA_050697175.1 Solirubrobacterales bacterium
CTCCAGAGGGCCGCCAGGTTCATCGTCTCGCCGAAGTTGCCGGTGTTGGAGGCGCCGTCGCCGAACATGCAGACGGTGACCGCGTCCTCGCCCTTGTAATCGCAGGCGAGCGCCAGGCCGGCCGCGATCGGCAGGTTGCCACCGACGATCCCGTAGCCGCCCATGAAGCGGTGCTCGCGGTCGAAGATGTGCATCGAGCCCCCGCGCCCGCCGCTGGTCCCGTCGACCCGGCCGAACAGCTCCGCCATCACCCGCTTCGGGTCGGCGCCGCGGGCGATCGCGTGGCCGTGGGTGCGATAGGTGCCGATCAGGTAGTCCTCGTCGCGCATCACCGAGGCCGTGCCGACGATCGTCGCCTCCTCGCCGATCCCGAGGTGAAGGAAGCCGCCGGCCTTGGCCCGCTGGTACTGGCGGCCGGCCTCCTCCTCGAAGCGCCGGATCAACGCCATCGTCTCGAGCAACTCCCTGCACGTCGCGGGATCGGGAAGCGACCGAGCCGTCGCGCCCCTGCCGTCGCCGGCGAGCTCGGATTCCGCGGACCTGGTGCGCTCCTGCGCCACCGCCGCTCAAGATAGCCGAGCGGGGCCGCACAGCCGTTCCGCCGCTCCGCTTTCGTTCAGCCGTCCCGCAGCCGGCCCGCGCGCGCGACGGCTTCGTCGAGCCTGTCGTCGCCCCAGAAGACCTCGTTCCCGACCACCAGGCTCGGCACCCCGCGGACGCCGAGATCGCCGGCCCGCGTGGTCGCCTCACGAAGCGCCAGCTTCACCGACTGGCGCTGGGCCGCGGCCAGCAGGGCGCGCGGGTGGAGCTCGGCCGCGGCGCCCGCCAGGACCACGTTGTCGGGATCCCCGAGGTCGCGACCGGCCGCGAAGGCCTGTCGAAAAGCGGCCAACGAGAAGGAAACAGCGCGGCCGAGCTGCTTCGCGTAGGTCGCGACCCGCATCGCGAGCAGCGTATTCGGTGGCCACGGGTCGGGCCACCGGATCGGTGGCAGCCCGTACTCCGCGGCCCGTCGCTCCACCTCCAGCATTCCGCGCTCTCGGTCAGGCCCGTTGCCCCATGAGTCTCTGCCGAGCCGCTGGAACAGCCCCCCGAGCAGGATCGGCTGCCATTCCGGCGCCTCGCCCCAGGCCTCGGCGATCGGCGCGCTTACCCGCTCCGCCGCGAGATACGAATAGGGCGAGCCGAGGTCGTAGAAGAAGACGGGGCGGTCGGCCACTACTGGTGGATGGCCCACCCGTCGACCGAGCGGGCCGCTTCAGGGACCGCCTCGGAGATCGTCGGGTGGGGGTGGACGATCCGTGCCAGCTCCTGGTAGCCGCCCTCGAGCGCGATCGTGTTGACCAGCTCGCTGATCATGTCGCAGGCGCGATTGCCGACCACGTGGGCACCGAGGATCTCGCCGTACTTGGGGTCGGCGACGATCTTGACCATCCCGTCGCGATCGTCGTAGACGGCCGCGGCGCCGACCCCGCCCAGCTTGAATCGGCCGATCTTGACCTCGCGGCCCGCTTCCTTGGCGGCGGCCTCGGTCATCCCGACGCTCGCGACCTGGGGCTGGCAGAAGGTCGCTCCGGCCACCAGATCCTCGTCGACCGGATGGGTTTCGGCGCCGGCGGCGTGCTCGGCCGCCACGACGCCCTCCTCGGACGCCTTGTGGGCGAGAGCCTTTCGGCCGACCAGATCGCCGATCGCGTACACCTTGGGATTCGACGTGCGTTGGTACGGGTCGACCTTGACCTTGCCGTTCTCCTCGACCTCGACGCCGGCCTCGCCGAGGTTCAGGCCCTCGGTGTCCGGGGCGCGCCCGCCGGCTATGCACAGGTAGTCGACCTCGGCCTCGTTTCCACCGTAGGTGACCTTGACCGAGGCCTTCCCGGCATCGACCGATTCGACCTTCGTTCCCGTCGAGATCGTGATGCCCTGCTTCTTGAAGGTTCGCTCCACGACCTTCGCCATGTCCTTGTCCTCGGCCGGGAGGATCTGGTCGAGCATCTCGATCAGGATCACCTCGGTGCCGAAACGGGCGTACGCCGAGGCGATCTCGGCCCCCGACGCGCCGGCTCCGGCGACCGCGATCGCCTTCGGCTGCTCGGGCAGCGACCAGGCTCCCCAGGTGTCGACCACCCGCCCGCCGAACTCGACCCCCGGGATCGGCGAGGCGACCGAGCCCGTGGCCAGGATCACCGAGCCGGCCTTGTAGG
>JBOGZB010000122.1:0-9839 GCA_050697175.1 Solirubrobacterales bacterium
CCCGGGACCCCAGCCAAACGTGATGTCCTGCAACGGGCACTCGCCGCCCTTGTCGCAGACGGGGCAGTCGAGCGGATGGTTGACGAGCAGGAACTCGACCACGGCGTTCTGGGCGTCCTTGACGCGATCGGTCTGCGTGTAGACGACCATCCCGTCGCGGACCGGGGTCGAGCAGGCGGTCTGGAGCTTCGGGATCCCCTCGACCTCGACCATGCACATCCGGCAGGCGCCCACCGGATCGCCCAGCTTGGGCTCGTAGCAGAAGACCGGGATCTCGATGTCGCCCTGCTTGGCGGCGTCGACGAGCATCTCGCCCTGCGGCGCGGAGACCTCGACCCCGTCGATCACGAGCGTGATCTGGGAGGGCTCAGGCATTGGGCGCGCTCGCTGGAGCGAGGGACGAAGCCCCGGTCAGTGCGTGTAGACCTGCCGCCCCGCTGGTCCCCGAACCCGCCGGGTCGCTCGGGACCCGGCGGAGACATTCCTCGAACTCGGAGCGGAACTTGTTCACCATTGCGCTGACCGGCATCGCCATCGAGTCGCCGAGCACGCACAGGCAGTGGCCGATGATGTTTTCCTGAACCGAGGCGATGACGTCGATGTCCATCGGGGTGCCCTCGCCGCCGACCAGCCGATCGAGCATCTTCACGGTCCAGTTCGTCCCCTCGCGGCACGGGGTGCACTTCCCGCACGACTCGTGGTGGTAGAAGCGCGCGGTCCGCAGGGCGAGCTCGGGGATCGAGACGGTGTCGTCGGCGACGATGATCGACCCGGATCCGAGCATCGAGCCGGCTTCGGCCATCGCCTCGAAGCTGTAGGGGAGGTCGAGCTCGGCCGCGGTCAGGACGGGCGACGAGGAGCCGCCGGGGAACCAGGCCTTCACCTGCCGCCCGTCCGGCGGGCCGCCGGCGAGCCCGAAGATGAGCTCTCGGGACGGGATCCCGAGCTCGACCTCGTAGTTGCCGGGCCGCTTGACGTGGCCCGAGACCGAGACCACCTTCGTCCCCGGCGACTGCTCGGTGCCGAAGCTCTTGAACCAATCGGCGCCGTTGGCGACGATGTGGGGGACGTTCGAGAGCGTCTCGACGTTGTTGATCAGGGTCGGCCCGCCGTAGAGGCCCTGGATCGCAGGAAAGGGGGGCTTCAGCCGCGGGTTGCCGCGCTTTCCCTCCAGCGCGTCGAGCAGCGCGGTCTCCTCGCCGCAGATGTAGGCCCCGGCTCCACGGTGGACGACAAGCTCGACCCGGTGGGGGGTGCCGAGGATCTCACTGCCGAGCAGGCCCGCCTGGTAGGCCTCGGCGACCGCGGCCTCGAGGACGTCGGCTACCTCCGCGTACTCGCCGCGGATGAAGATGAACGCCCACCCGGCGCCCGCCGCGATCGCCGCGATCGCCGCACCCTCGATCAGCTGGTGCGGCTTCTTCAGCATCAGCTCGCGGTCCTTGAACGCCCCGGGCTCGGACTCGTCGGCGTTGCAGCAGAGGAACTTGTCCATCTCCCCGCGGGGGAGGAACGACGCCTTCTTGCCCATCGAGAACCCGGCCCCGCCGCGGCCCCGGAGCCCCGATTCCTCGAGCGTCGTCAAGAGCTCGTCGGGCTCGAGCTCCTTGACCGCACGCTCGAGCGAGCGGTAGCCGCCGAGCCGGCGATAGGTCTCGATCGAGGCGAGGCCCGGCTCGTCGATGTTCCGATAGAGCATCCGGGTCTCTGCGGCCATCAGGCCTCGGCCCCCTTGACGCGCGGGTCCGGCTCGGGCTCTGGCCCTCCGGCGGCGCCGCGCCTGGCGAGCGCCTTGTCCGGCACGACCTCGGCGCCGTCGCGAAGCTGCTCGATCACGGTTCGGGCGTCGTCGAGAGTGAGCGGCCCGTAGTAGCGCTCGTCGATCGAGGCCATCGGCGCGATGTCGCAGGCGCCCATGCACTCGAAGCCCTTCAGGAACACCGCCCCGTCAGGCGAGCTCGTCCCGCCGTGGTCGGCCTCGTGCGGGTCGACGCCGGCGGCCTGGCAGAAGGCGCTCATCAGGTCGTCTGCGCCGCGCAGCCAGCAGGAGATGTTGTGGCAGACGAGCACCTGGTGGCGGCCCACGGGCTCGGTCCGGTACAGGTCGTAGAAGGTGGTGAGGGACTCGAGGTAGGCGGGGGTGACGCCCATCACCGCCGCCGCTTGGCGAATCCCCTCGGGGGGGCACCAGCCGTAGTGGTGCTGCACCGCCCAAAGGGCCGGCAGGGCGGCCGAGCGGACGTCGGGATAGCGGCCCATCGCGATCTCGATCCGCTCGCGAAGCTCAGCCGGGACGTCGGTCTGCGAGAGCTCGGGCACCGGCTCGGCGTCCTCGGGCCGCATCGACTCCACGAGGGCGTGGCGCTCGGCTGCCGACATGTCGTCGGTCGCCTTGATCTCGGGAACCCACCGACTGATAAATCCGCCAGAGGCCTCCCGAATAACTCCGCCGACATCCTCGCGAATAACTCCGCCGGAAGCCTCGCCTTCGGCTCCGTTTCCGGCGGGTTTGGGCGCCGACGTGGCGGCAGGGTCAACCGCCCGACCCGGGACTTCGTCCCTAGCTCCGGCGCCTTTTCCTTGATCGTTCATCGGTCGATTCCACCCAGGATCGGGTCGAGCATGGCGAGGTTCTGGATCAGGTCGGCGAGATAGCCGCCGACGCACATGTCTCGCAGCGACTGGAGGTTGACGAACGAGGGGTCTCGGAAGTGAACGCGGGCGGGCTTCGACGACCCGTCGGCGAGCACAAAGCAGCCGAGCTCGCCCCGCGGCGACTCGACCGCGTGGTAGGCCTCGCCGGGCGGAACGCGGAAGCCCTCGGTGACCAGCTTGAAGTGATGGATCAGCGCTTCCATCGAGGTCGAGAGCTCGTTTCGCGGCGGCAGGACGACCTTTCGGTCGTCGGCGATCCACGGGCCCTCGGGGAGCCCGTCGAGCGCCTGCTCGACGATCCGAATCGACTCCCGCATCTCCTCGACCCGGACCCGATAGCGGTCGTATCCGTCACCGACCGTGCCGACCGGGATCTGGAAGTCGAAGTCCTCGTAGGAGAGGATCGGATCGACCTTCCGCAGGTCCCACGGCTCGCCGGAGGCGCGAAGGAGGGGGCCCGTCACGCCCAGGTCGAGAAGCCGCTGGCGCGGGACGATCCCGATCCCCTTTGTGCGCTGGAGGAAGATCTCGTTTTGGTTCAGGATCGCCTCGTACTGGTCGATCCGCGAAGGCATCTCGTCACAGAAGGCGCGCACGCTTCGCTCGAAGCCGAGCGGGATGTCCTCGAAGACCCCGCCGACCTGGAAGTAGCGGGTATGCATCCGCTGCACGGTCGACATCTCGAACAGGTCGAGGACCCGGTCGCGATCGCGGAAGCAGTAGAAGAACATCGACATCGCGCCGAGGTCGAGGGCCGAGGTCCCGAGCCACACGAGGTGCGAGTGGATCCGGTTCAGCTCGAGGTGGATGACCCGCAGGTACTGGCCGCGCGCCGGGACCTCGAGCTCGAGCAGCCGCTCCACACAGCCCACGAACGCCTGCATGTTCCAGAAGTAGGAGAGATAGTCCATCCGCTCCACGAACGGGATCGCCTTCCAGTACGACTTGTCCTCGCAGCTCTTCTCGATCCCGGTGTGGACGTAGCCCATGATCGGCTTCAGGTCGCGGACGACCTCGCCCTCGAGGCTGACCAGGAGCCGCAGGACCCCGTGGGTGGCGGGGTGGTGCGGGCCCATGTTGATGGTCAGGAGCTCCTGCTCGGGGCCCATCGCCTCGCCGGCGGCCGTGCGCTCCAGCGGCGAGGTGCCGATCACCTCGGCGCTCGTCCGCGCGATCACGTCGCCCCCGTGCGCCGGCGTCGATCCGTGCGTGCTCACGCGTACCACCTCGGCACTTCGCGCTCGTTGTGAGTGAAGATCACCGGCTCGCCGCCGATCGGGAAGTCACGGCGCTGGGGCCAGCCGACGTAGTCCTCCGGGAGCAGGATCCGCCGCAGGTCGGGGTGGTCGCGGAACACGATCCCGAAGAACTCGTAGACCTCGCGCTCCTGGAACTCTGCGCCGGGGAAGATCGATACGCAGCTGTCGATCTCCGGGAGCCGCCCGTCGCCGGGGTCGGGAATCGCGGCGCGGACCCGCAGCCGCTCGACCCGGGCCATGTTGAGGAGCTCGTAGACGACCCCGAACCGCGGCTCGGCGGGCAGGTAGTCGACCCCGTGGACGCTGGCGAGAAAGCCGTACTCCTGGCCGGGCGTGTCGCGAAGCCAGGCGATCAGGTCGAGGATCCCCTCCGGATCGACGATCAGGCAGGCCTGCCCGTGCTCGTGATAGGTGCCCAGCACCGAGCCCGCGCCCGCCTCGCGGAGCTCGTGCGCGATCAGCTCGAGCCCCGGGGCGTCGGGCATCAGGAAGGCCTCCGGCGCGACTCCTGCGAGCGTGTGCTCTCGTAGGCGACCGATGCCTCGCGGGTCGCGGCGTAGGCCTCGATCTCCTCCTCGGTCGCGGTGCCCGTTCCGGCGCGGGCCCACTCCTCGGTCCCGACCGCGTTGTAGCGGCGGCGCCAGCCCGGATCGGGGTTACCCAGGATCATCCGCTGGAGCTTGTTGAACCCGTAGACGAGCGCCTCGGGCCGCGGAGGGCAGCCAGGAACGTGGATGTCGACCGGCATGAACTTGTCGGCTCCCTGGACGACCGCGTAGTTGGAGAACATCCCGCCCGACGACGAGCAGGCGCCCATCGAGATCACCCACTTCGGCTCGAGCATCTGGTCGAAGATGCGCCGGACGACCGGGGCCATCTTGATCGACACCCTGCCCGAGAGGATCAGCATGTCCGCCTGGCGGGGAGAGGCGCGCATGTTCTCCGCCCCGAACCGGGCGATGTCGTAGCGCGGGCTGACGATCGACATCATCTCGATCGCGCAGCAGGCGAGCCCGAAGGTGGCGGGAAAGATCGAGTTGGCGCGCCCCCACCCGATCGCCTTTCGCATCGTCGTCGTCATCACCGAATCGGCGACGTGCTGCTCGAGGTCGGGCCCCTCCAGGTCTCCGCGCAAGAGGTCGCGCGCGCGAAGCTGCCTGACGCGAAGGTCGGTTGGCGAGCGGGGCTCCTCGAGGGGGGCGAGCCCGCGGAGCTTCTCCCGCTTCACCTCCAATCCAGGGCCCCCCGGCGCCAGACGTAGATCAGCGCGACCATCAGCAGGACGACGAAGATGATCACCTCGACCAGGACGAAGACCGAGTGCGCTCCCCGAAGGATCACCCCGACGGGATAGAGGAACACGACCTCGATGTCGAACAGGATGAACAGCATCGCGATCAAGTAGAAGCTGACCCCGAACCGGAAGGTGCGCGTCACCTCGCTGGGCAGCCCGCACTCGTACGGGTCGTTCTTGGCCCGGCTCGGGCGCCGCGGCCCGACCAGGCCGTTGACGAGCGCCAGAGTTCCACCGACGATCACGCCGAGCCCCCCGAAAACGATCACCGGCAGGTAACTGCGAAGCACCTACACCCTCCTCGCCGCGACTCGAGCCACAGGCGAGTTATATACCCGGCTTGTGCGAACTTGCTACATAGTGATCTTCCGCATCAGGATGCGGATTCTCGATGCTTCCCGACCGGGTCCGGCGGTTGCGCGCCGGGCGAACCTCAGGCCGGCCGCGCCGTGGGGTTGAGGCGGTGCTGACGGTCCACATCGCGGTCGGGATCTCGGTCATCGCGAGCAGCCTGATCGCCGGCGCCTGGGGCGGGGTCGCGTGGCTTCGCCGCCGACCCAGCGTCGGCTTCTGGTACGCGCTTCGCGTCGAGCAGGTGGCGGTGGTGCTCCAGGCGACGCTCGGGGCGATCCTGCTGCTCTCGGGCTGCGAGGCGGCGAGTGGCCTGCACTACGTCTACGGCATCTCGCCGGTCCTGATCTCGGTGCTCGCCGAGGGCGCGCGAGCGGGCGCCGCCGAGCGCGAGCTGGTCGGCCTCGACTTCGAGTCGCTGCCGAGCGATCGCCAGCACTCGACCGCGCTTGCGATCGTTCGCCGCGAGACCGGGATCATGGCCGTCTCGGCGCTTGTGGTCTTCGGCCTCGCCGTCCGCGCCGCCACTACGGGGTAGGCCGGCACCAGCGAACTGCGGCTGGGTGGGAAGGGCCCGACCGCTGGTGCGTGCATCAAAGCTGCGGGCGGCGCGCGCCGGGTGCTTCAGGTGACGTGGGTCGGTTTATCGATGCATGCCATTTACTAAACGACCCACGTCGGAGTTTGTGTCTACCCGGCCTGTCTCCGACTCGCTTCGGGGTCCAGCCCCCGGTACTCGCCCTGGTGGAAGATCAGCGGCGTTCCCTCCCTCGCCTCGAGCTCGAGCACCGAGCCCACGGCGATCACGTGATTGCCGCCCTGGTGGACCTCGTCGAGCTCGCAGCCGAGCCAGATCAGGGCCCGGTCGATCATCGGCCCGCCGGCGCGCTCCGTCCACGGGACTCCCTCCCACTTTCTGGGATGGGGCTCCTTGGTGCTGAAGCGCCGCGCGATCGCGGCCTGGTCGGCGCCCAGGACGTTGACCCCGAATCCGTTCGCGTGCTCGACCGCGACGAGCGTTCGCGAGCCGAGGTCGAGACAGGCGAGCACGAGCGGCGGCTCGAGCGACAGCGAGGCGACTGCGTTGGCGGTCGCCCCGGCCGCGCCGTCCGGCCCGAGCGCCGTCACCACCGTGACGCCCGTGGGGAAGCGGGCCATTGCCGCACGGAGCGACTGCGGCTCAACCTTCATCGCGATCGGCTGACTGGATCCACGGCCACGGAGGCGGAAAGTATGATGCCGCCCGCGTGCGGCCCGTTCTCGTAATCACAGCGGCGGTCGTGACCGCCCTCGTCCTCGGCGCCTGCGGCAGCCAGGGGATCTCGGTGTCCCAGCAGGACCCGAACTACCGCGGCGCGGAGTTGTTCGCGCAGCGCTGCGCCGGCTGCCACACCCTGACCCCCGCGGGGACCCAGGGCTCGGCGAACCGGGCAGTCCGGGTCCAGGGGCCGAACCTCGACCAGCGCGTCGAGAAGTTCAAGGACGTGATCTTCGCGATCAGGAACGGTGGCTTCTCGGGCGCGATCATGCCCCAGAACATCGTCACCGGGAGCGAGGCGATCCGGGTCGCGAGGTTCGTCGCCAAGTACGCCGGGTCGACCGCCCAGACCACCGTCCAGCCGCCCGGCTCGGGATCGCCGTAGGCGCGTCCGTCTTCCCGGAGCATCTCGCGGTCACCTTGAAGCCATTCGCGGACCGGAACGGCTAGGGGTGCTCGACCTCCGAACCATCCGCGAGGACCCCGGGCCGGCGAGGGCCGCGCTTGCGCGCCGGGGCGCCGGCGAGGCTCTGGATGAGCTTCTGGGGCTCGACCGCCGCCGCCGCGAGCTGCTGCCCGAGGTCGAGGCGCGCCGCGCCGTCCAGAACCGGGCCTCGGAGCGGATCGCCGAGGCGAAGCGCTCCGGCGAGGACGCCGAGCCGGTTATCACCGAGATGCGCCAGGTGAGCGCCGAGGTCAAGGAGCTCGAGATCGAGCTCTCCGAGGTCGAGTCGAAGCTCGAAGGCCTCGCCGCGACGCTCCCCAACATCCCCGAGCCCGATGCCCCCGACGGCGACTCCGAGGAGGACGCGGTGACGCTTCGCGAGGTGGGCGACGTCCCTCGATTCGAGTTCGAGCCCCGCGACCACCTCGATCTCGGGACGGCGAACGGCTGGATCGAGATGGAGAAGGCGGCGCAGGCATCGGGCTCGCGATTTGCCTTCGTGATGGGCGAGCTCGTGATGGTCGAGCTGGCCCTGATCAAGCTCGTCCTCGACCTGCTGCTCGACGACGGCGTCGTCCCGGTGGTCCCGCCGGTCCTGGTCCGCGAGGCGCCCCTGTACGGAACCGGCTTCTTCCCGAGCGAGCGCGAGATGATCTACGAGGTTCCCCGCGACGAGCTCTTCCTGGTCGGCACGTCGGAGGTGTCGCTGGCGGCGCTTCACGCCGATGAGTTGCTCGACGGAGCTGACCTGCCGCTCCGCTACGCGGGGCTCTCGACCTGCTTTCGCCGCGAGTCCGGCGCCGCCGGCAAGGACACGCGCGGAATCTTCCGCGTCCATCAGTTCGACAAGGTCGAGATGTTCTCGTTCGTCCGTCCCGAGGACTCGAAGGCCGAGCACGAGCGCCTCGTCGCGATCGAGGAGCGGATCCTCCGGATGCTCGAGCTCCCCTACAGGGTGGTCGACATCCCGGTCGGGGACCTCGGCGCGCCGGCGGCGCGAAAGCTGGACTGCGAGGCCTGGATCCCGAGCCAGTCGCGCTATCGCGAGGTCACCTCGTGCTCAAACACGACCGACTACCAGGCGCGACGCCTCGAGTGCCGGTTCCGCCCCGAGCCTGACGCCGCTCCGGCCCACGTCCACACGCTGAACGGAACCGCCCTCGCGGTCCCGCGGATCCTGGTCGCGCTGATCGAGAACGGCCAGCGCGCCGACGGCTCCGTTGGGCTCCCGCCGGCGCTGCGAGCGGCGGGGGCACCGGAGGCGATCGGCGGCCGGTGAGCGGGCGCTAGCCCTCCGAGGAGTCGTCCTCGTCGGCGTCGCGGGTCAGCGCGCACGAGTTGATGCAGTACCGCTGGCCGGTCGGGTTCGGGCCGTCCTCGAAGACGTGACCCAGGTGGCCGCCGCAGCGGGCGCACACCACCTCGGTGCGACGCATGAACAGGCCGTTGTCGGGGCGCGTCTCGACCTTGTCGTCGGCCACCGGGTCCCAGAAGCTGGGCCACCCGGTACCCGAGTCGAACTTGGTGTCGGAGCTGAACAGCTCCTCGCCGCATCCCGCGCAGCGATACATGCCGCCGGTCTTGTCGTCCCAGTAGGCGCCCGTGAATGCAGGCTCGGTGCCCTTGTTGCGCAGGATCTCGTACTGCTCGGGCGTCAGCTCCGCTCTCCACTCGGCATCCGACTTCTGAAGCTTCTCCATCTGGCTCTTCCTCTTCGGGCTCGATTTCGCAGGTGTCATCAGGTTAGTCGCGGTCCGCCGCCGTTCGTTACGCGCCCGGCGGCCCATACGATCCGACCGTGACCGACGCGTTCTTCCGCGCCGACGGCGATCTCTACGTGCCGACAGAGCTCACCCGCGGCCCCTGGGACCCGGACTTCCAGCACGCGGGGCCGCCGGCCGGGCTGATCGGTCGCGAGGTCGAGCGTCTCGAGGGGGGCGAGGATCGTCAACTCGCCCGGATCACGTTCGAGATCCTCCGCCCGGTCCCGATCGCGCCGCTGACCGTCGAGGCCGAGGTCGTGCGTGGGGGGCGAAGCGTGGAGCTGATCGAGGCCTCGCTCTCGGATGCCGAGGGCGAGGTGATGAAAGCGAGGGCGTGGCGGCTCCGCACCACGACGGTCGACCTGCCGACCGGGCTCGGGAGCGCCGACGGCCCGGGCTCGACCGGTGCCTCGAGCTCGACGCTTCGGCCGGGGTTCGCCCCCGACGGGCCGGCCGAAGCGAGCGTGGGCCGCTTCCCCGACACCGGCAGGGATGTCGGATACCACACGGCGATGGAGTACCGGTTCCTGAGCGGCGGGTTCACCGAGCCGGGTCCCGCGATGGTGTGGATGCGGATGCGTCACCCGCTCCTCGACGGCGAGGATCCCTCGCCGCTTCAGAGGGTCCTGGTGGCGGCCGATTCGGGAAACGGCGTGAGCGCCGCGCTCGACTGGAACCGCTACCTGTTCATAAACGTCGAGCTCACCGTTCACCTCAACCGGGCGCTGGTCGGCGAGTGGGTGTGCATGGACGCGATCACGATTCCGGAGGGCGACGGGGTGGGTATCGCCGACACGGCTCTCTATGACGAGGG
>JBOGZB010000123.1:0-2913 GCA_050697175.1 Solirubrobacterales bacterium
GGCCGGGCCACGAACCGAGGAGGGAACGTGAAGGCATGGAAGGCGGCCTTGGCCGCGGCGATCGCCACTGCGGCGATCGCGTTGGTGGTGGTGGCGCCGATGGCGCAGAGCAGCAGGAGCCGCGGCGGGCTGAAGGTGGTGAGCGTGACCAGCGGCTTCCGCGATTCTCAGGCCGACGCGAAATGCCCGAGGGGGTTCGTGGTCGTCGGCGGCGGGTTCTTCGGCTCCGGCCCGAGTGTGTCAAGCTCGTTGAAGGTGGACGAAAGGCGCTGGCGGGTGATCGCCGACGACCCGAACAACAAGCGTGCCGCCACCGCGGACGCGCAGGCGATCTGCGCCAAGGGCACGGGGGGGTTCAAGGTGACCGACCTGGGCGAGGCGGACGGTTGAGCTGAGGCTCAGGCGTCACGCGGCCCGCAGGACATCCCGCACGGCAAGGGGGGTGACGCCGAGCGCCTCGGCGTCACCCGTCCCGCGGGGGGTGGTCATCGGGACCTCGAGGAGCTCGGCCTCTTCCCAGGTGGCGAACACCGTCTCGCCGAACGCCCTGCGCAGGGCGACCAGGGTCAGATGGACGAGGCCGAGCGGGACGCGGAGCAGGCGCCGGTCCCGCCCCGTGGAGCGCGCCACGAGGCGGGCGATTTGCCCGTAGGTGAGCACCTCCGGGCCGGCCAGCTCGTAGCGCGCCTTCTCCGAGCCACGCTCGAGCGAGGCGACCACGCACCGCGCCACGTCGGCCGCCCAGATCGGCTGGTAGGCGGACCGCCCCGAGCCTGAGACCGGGATCACCGGCAGCAGCGCGAGGCGCTTCATCAGCGTGATCCAGCGATCGCCGGGGTCGTAGACGATCGACGGGGCGAAGGTCGTGGTGGCGAGGGGGGAGGCGTCCACGGCGCGCTCGGCGAGCGCCTTGGCGCGAAAGTAGCGAGTCCGCTCGAACTCGGTCGCTCCCAGCGCCGAGAAGAACAGGAAGCGCTCGACGCCCTCGCGCTCCGCGGCCCTCAACAGCCGCACGGTCGCGAGCCCGTTCAGCTCCTCGACGCGGGCGTGGGGCTCGTCACGGATCGCGGCGGCGAGGTGAATCACCGTGTCCGCCCCGCGAAGGGCCTGGCGCTGGAGATGGCGGTCGCCGAGCCGAGCCAGGTCACCAAGCGCGATCTGCACCTCGACGCGGTGGCGGCCGAGGCCTCGCGGGTCGCGAACCAGGGCCCGGACGTCGTGGCCCGACTCGAGCAGCAGCGGCAGAAGCGCCCTGCCGACGGTTCCGCTGGCCCCTGTGAGCAGGATCACGCGCCTGCACTCTATCCACGCGCCGACTCTTGCCTACAATGTCCGCTCCGCTTGGCCGGATCCACCTGACCGGCGGCTGTCAGACAAGCCGCAACGTCGCACAGACACAAGAGGGAGCCCGACACTTGGCCTACGTGATCGCCGAGCCGTGCATCGGTCAGAAGGACAACTCATGCGTGGAGGTCTGTCCGGTCGACTGCATCCATCCGACCCCGGATGAGCCCGACTACGAGGGCGTCGAGCAGCTCTACATCGATCCCGACGAGTGCATCGACTGCGACGCGTGCGTCGAGGCCTGTCCCGTTGACGCCTGCTTCGCCGAGGACCAGCTCCCCGAGGAGTGGGCCAAGTACACGCAGATCAACGCGGACTACTTCGCAAGCAAGTAGTTACGCCTGCACCACGGGGAGCTCGGTGCCGCCGACCGGCGCCTGAGCGGCGAGCGCCGGTGGGGCCGCCTGCATGACGGGGAGCTCCTGGGGCGTTGCGGCGACGATCCCCCGTGCCGCGGCGGCGATCGCCTGGGCGGCCGGATCGTCCGGCTCTTCGAGGACCAGCGGCGTGCCGGAGTCGGCATGCTCGCGGAGCGTCTCCGAGAGGGGCACCTTGCCGATCAGGGGCAGGTCGAGGTCGTCCGCCAGGAGTTGCCCGCCGCCCTCGCCGAAAATCGTGAACCGCTCGCCACCGGGTGTCGTGAACCCGGACATGTTCTCGATCACTCCGAGCAGCTCCAGGTCCACCTTGGCCGCCATCTCGGCGGCGCGGCGGGCGACCGTCTGGGCGGCGGGCTGGGGAGTGGTCACGACCAGGACCTTCGCCTGCGGTAGGAGCTGGGCGAGGGTCATCGACACGTCGCCGGTGCCGGGAGGCAGGTCGAGGAGCAGGTAATCGAGCTCGCCCCAGTCGACGTCCTCCAGGAACTGCTGGATCGCCTTGTGGAGCATCGGGCCGCGCCAGACCACCGCAGCGTCGCGCTCGAGGAAGAAGCCAATCGACATCACCTTGAGGCCTGCGGGCCCTGGCAGCGGGACGATCTTTCGCTCGGCGTTGACCTCGGGCTTCTGGTCGACCCCGAGCATGCGCGGGATCGAGTACCCGTAGACGTCGCAGTCCAGCGCCCCCACGGCGTGCCCCTGCGCCCGCAGCGAGGCCGCGAGGTTGGCGGTCATCGTCGACTTGCCGACCCCGCCCTTGCCGGACGCGACGCAGACGATGTTCTTGACCTGGGCGAGGGCGCCCTCAGGTAGCCGCTGGCGGCCGAGCGACTGCTGAAGCCGCCCCTTCTCCTCGTCGGAGAGGACGTCGAAGTCGACTGCCACGCCCGAGACGCCTTCGAGCCGGCCGGCCTCCTGGGCCACCGCCTGCTGGAAGTGGTTGCGGATCGGGCAGCCCGGCGTGGTCAGCGAGACGATCACCGATACGCGGCCCGTCTCGTCGATCGAGATCGAGCGCACCATCCCGAGATCGACGATCGAGCGCCGAAGCTCGGGGTCGATCACGGCCCGAAGGGCCTCGGTCACCTGTTGCTCGGTGGGCATCGCCATCTCGTCAATTGTCGCACGGTGCCCAGAGACACCGCCCGCTTGGTCGCTGGGCCCGGAAATGGATCGACCGGCCCTGGGG
>JBOGZB010000124.1:0-1852 GCA_050697175.1 Solirubrobacterales bacterium
GACCTGCTCGAACTAGCACGACTGGAGTCACCGGCTCTTTTGAGCCGATCCGAATGCGATGAGAGGGGCGGCGATTGCCGCCCCTCTCTCGTGGTTCGGCCGGCGCCCTGCAAGCATTGCCTCGCATGGCGACCCCGACGAGCACCCGCCTGCCTCGAATCGGGGCGGTCCTGCGCGACGGCGAGCAGGTCAAGCCGCTCGAGCTCTTCTTCGACCTCGTCTTCGTGCTGGCCCTCACCCAGTGCACGACCCTGATGTCTCACAACCCGACCTGGCCCGGCCTCGCGCAGGGCCTCCTCGTGCTGGGCGTCCTATGGTGGTCGTGGGTCGGCTATGCGTGGCTGACCAGCGTGGTCGACCCCGAAGAGGGTGCGGTCCGGATCGTGATCTTCGCCGCGATGGCGGCCCTCCTGATCGCCGCGATCTGCGTGCCGAGGGCGTTCGGCAGCCTGGGCCTCGAGTTCGCGCTCGCCTACGCAGTGGTGCGCGGCGCGCACATCACCCTGTTCCTGCTCGCAAGCCGCGACGACCCCGACCTGCGCCGCTCGACGATGGGGCTCGCGGTCGGAACGGCAACGGCCGTGCTGCTTCTGATCGGCGCCTCGTTCCTCGACGGCCTCGCGCAGGCCTCGGTCTGGGTGCTCGCGATACTGCTGGACGTCGGCGAGCCGTACCTGTTCGGGTCGTCGGGGTGGAAGCTCGTTCCGGGCCACTTCGCCGAACGCCACGGGCTGGTCATCATCATCGCCCTCGGCGAGTCGATCGTCTCGATCGGAGTCGGGGCCGAGGCGCATCTGACGGCCGGGATCGCGATCGCGGCGGCGCTCGGCGTCGCACTCGCCGCCGCGCTTTGGTGGATCTACTTCGACGTCGTCGCCCTGGTCGCGGCGAGGCGGCTCGCCCGCTCGGCGGAGGGCAAGGAGCGAAACGAGCTCGCTCGCGACTCCTACTCGCTGCTCCACTACCCGATGGTCGCGGGGATCGTGCTCAGCGCCATGGGTCTGAAGAAGGCGCTCGCTCACGTCGACGACCCGCTGGAGCTCGTGCCCGCGTTCGCGCTCCTCGGGGGCGTGGCCCTCTACCTGCTGGGCCACGTCGCGTTTCGCTATCGCCACATCCACACGGTCAACCGACAGCGCGTGCTGCTCGCGCTCGGCCTGTTCGCCTTCTTGCCCGCCGCGGTCGAGCTATCGGCGCTCGCCACCCTGGCATTCGTCACCGCGGCGCTCTGGGCGCTGATCGCCTACGAGACGATCAGCTACGGCGAGAGCCGCGCCCGGGTGCGCCACGAGGACTTCCTGCCCCACCAGCAGGGCGGCTAGCCCCGCTCGCGGATAGAGTCGGATCCCCGTGCTCGACGGCACCCTGAGCCGAGGCGCGCCGTGAGCGCGCGGACGATCATCTTCTTTCCGGAGGGCGCCTTCGGGCCGACCAACAACTGCGTCGGGATCGGCGACGTGCTGCGTGAGCGCGGGCACCGCGTCGTCTTCGTGGTCGAGGAGTCGTTCGCCGGGACGCTCGAGGAGAAGGGCTTCGAGGAGCGGCTGATGCGGCTCTCACCTGCGCCCGAGCAGGAGGAGGAGCCCGGCCAGTTCTGGAAGGACTTCATTCGCGACACGGCCCCGGTTTTCCGAAAGTCGACCTTCGAGCAGCTCGGCGAGTTCATCGCCCCGACCTGGCAGGCGCTGATCGACGGTGCCCGCCACGTCGACGAGCGGCTGGTTGAGATCTTCGACGAGCTGGCCCCCGACGCGATCGTCGAGGACAACGTCTGCGCGTTCCCCGCCATCCCGGCGAGCGGGCGGCCCTGGGCGCGAATCGTCTCCTGCAACCCGCTCGAGATCCCCGACCC
>JBOGZB010000125.1:0-6142 GCA_050697175.1 Solirubrobacterales bacterium
CGTAATAGCCGTGCGGCCCCTCCTCGAGAATCTCGGCCGCACGGGCCTCGAAGTCCGGGATCGTGCGCGGGAGCTCCACGCGTGGAATCTATTCGGATCGGCCGGGCCGCCCGGCCGCGTCTTTCCTCGGACGGGCTCGGTCAGCTCCGCGGCTCGAGGATCACCAGCGGGATCTCCCGGTCGGTGCGCTCCTGGTATCCCGCGTAGCCGCCGTACACCTCGACGACCTTCGGCCACAATCGAGAGCGCTCCCCGGGCCTCGCCACCCTGGCACGAACCGGGCGGCGCTCGGACCCCACCTGAACGACGGTGTCGGGGTTCGCCCGCAGGTTGTGGAACCAGGCCGGGTTGCGGGGGTGGCCGCCCTTCGAGGCGACCAGCACGATGTCGTCGCCGTCGTCGGCGTAGACCAGCGGCGAGGTCCGCTCGGTGCCGCTCTTCGCCCCGACGTGGGTGAGCAGGAGCATCTGGGGCGCGCCCGGAAACCGGTGGCCGACCAGCCCGTTGGTCGCCCGGTAGACGACGGTGTGGAGCCCCATCAGCCGTCTCCACACGGGCCAACCCCGGTCGACGATGTCCATCGTGCCCACAGGCGCAGCTTACGCCGCCCCCGCCGGGATCGAACCCTCCCCGCCGGCCCGCCGTATCCCGGGCAGGCCGGCGACCGCCGGCGACCACGAGCAGAGGAACGCGATGACCGATCTCAAGACCAGGACCTGGGCGACGCTGGCCGTGACGGCTGCGATGGCCGCTGCGATCGCGGGCTGCGGAGGGTCGGGCTCGAGCTCGACCACCTCACCGGCCCCGACCGGCGGCGCCTCGGCGTCGGGCGCCGGCGCTTCCGGCGGCGCCACCGCCAACCCGACCACAACGCCGAGCGGAGGAGGGGGCGGGGGCGGATACGGGTATTGACCGCGCCCGGGCGCGTCACCGCCTTCGTCGCGGCGGGGATGCTGGCCGTGGCGGCGGGTGGGTGCGGCGCGGGTGCGGGCGGGCCCGCAGCGTCCCGCGACGCGCTCGCCGCGTACGTGGGAAGGGTCGAGCCGATCCGGATCCGCGTCAACCACCTCCTCGACCGCGCGGACCCGATCCTCGCCGCCTACGGCCGTCACGACCTCGCGGCGGGCGCCGCCGGCCGAAGGCTCGGAGCGCTGGAGCACCGGTTCGCAGCCGATGCGAGGAGGATCGCCGCCGTGCCGGCGGTGCCGGCCCCGCTGCGCGGCGCGCAGCGCGCCTACGCGCACACGTACGTGCTCGAGGACGCGTACCTGAGCGCCCTCGTGTCCGCGCTTCCCGACCGCGACTTCGGGACCCTTCCCGCTACCCAGTCACGCCAGCGTGCGGCGATCATCGCCTGGCGCATCGGACTCGAGGTGCTCGCCGGGCGGCTCGGGGTCCGGCTTCCCGCGGACGTGCAGAAGGCCGGCCGAGGCGAGATCGCCCCCTCCCCTCTCGGTGACTGAGTGCAGCCGATCGACCCGTGTACGATCGCCTCGGGGAGCGAGACGACGCCCCGGTCAGGAGATCTGTGTCGGCAGCGCCAGGCAGCATCCAGCTCAACGGGGAGGTGCTCGGCTCGAGCGGAAATCGTGCGGGGTTCCTGCTCCTGCTCGGCCTGCTCGCGTCGTTCGGCTTCATCCGCATGAGCACTCGGTTGATGCGCAGCCCGAAGGTGCCCTGGTGGCCCGGCAGCGTCAAGACGGGCGGCGTCCACATCCATCACCTCGTGTTCGGGATCGTCCTGCTGATGCTCGCCGGGTTCCTCCAGTTCGCCGTGAATCCGGGCAGTCCGTGGTTGGAGATCCTGGCCGTCGGGTTCGGGATCGGCGCCGGCCTGACCCTCGACGAGTTCGCGCTGTGGCTTCACCTCGAGGACGTCTACTGGGCCGAGGAGGGCCGCCGCTCGGTGGACGCGATCGTCGTCGCCACGATCGTCGCCGGGGCGATCGTCCTCGGATTGGCGCCGGTCGGCTCGAACGACGGCTCGGCGGTCGGGATCGTGCTCGCGGTCCTCGAGGCCCTCGCCTTCGCCACGATCGTCGCCGTGAAGGGGAAGTACTGGTCCGCGCTGGTCTCGATGTTCATCCCCCCGGTCGGGTGGGTGTCGGCGATCCGACTGGCCAAGCCCGGGTCGCCGTGGGCCCGGCGCCTCTATCCGGAGGGCAGCGAAAAGCTCGACAAGGCAACCAAGCGTGACCAGCGCAGCACCGAGCGCTACCGTCGCTGGCAGGAGCTGATCGGCGGCCGGCCCGAGCCGGTCGAGTCCTCGGACGAGACCTGAGCGGGGCGTCCAGCGCGATGTCGCAGAACGGGGAGACCCGACTCCGGATCCTCTATGGCGTGAACGGAGAGGGGATGGGGCACGCGACCCGCTCTGAGGTCGTGATCGCCTCGCTGCTCGAGCACCACGACGTGCGCGTCGTGGCATCCGGCGCGGCGTTTCGCTATCTGACCGAGCGGCTCTCGCGGGTCGACGAGATCTTCGGGCCGACCTTCGCGCTCGATGAAGGGGAGATCAGGCGATGGGCGACCGTGAAGCAGAACCTCCGCCTCGCCCCGCACGAGCTCCCCCACACGATCAGGACCTGGATCGGCGAGGTCGACGACTGGCACCCGGACGTGGTGATCAGCGACTTCGAGCCGCTCGCGGGCCTCTACGCGCGCCTCACTCACAAGCCCCTGATCGCGGTCGGCAACATCAACATGCTCGATCGGTGCCGCCACGACGCCGAGATCGTCGGTCGGGAGCGCGAGGACTTCCTGCTCGCCCGCACGGTCGCCCACTCGATGGTCCCCGGCGCGGTCGAGTACATCGTCACGACCTTCTTCGAGCCCCCGCTCCGCCACGGGGCGACCACCCTCGTGCCTCCGATCGTCCGGCCCGAGATCATCGACGCGACGAGCGAGCGGGGTGACCACCTCGTCGTCTACTCGAGCGGCGACGACGCGCTCCTGGATGCGCTGCGGTCGATCGGCGAGCGGTGCCTCATCTACGGGATGCGCGGCGGCCCCGATGAGACGGTGGTCGACGGCCGACTGGAGTTCCGGCCGCGCTCGAGCGATGGATTCGTCGAAGCGCTTCGCACCGCGCGCGGCGTGGTGGCCGGCGGCGGGTTCTCGTTGCTCAGCGAGGCCGTCTACCTCGGCAAGCCGGTGCTCTCGATCCCGCTTCGCGGTCAGTTCGAGCAACTCATGAACGCGCGCTACCTGGAGCGCCTCGGCTACGGGCTCTGCGCGACCGAGGTGACCGCCGAGCGGGCGGGCGAGTTCGTCTCGCGAGTTGGGGAGTTCGGGGAGGCACTCGAGGGCTACGGGCAGTCCGGCAACTCCGTCGCGCTCGAGGCGATCGAGGCGCGCGCCCTCGACGCGGCGCAAAGCGCGCCTCGCGATCTTCGCCGGGCGCGCCGTGTGGCACGCAGGACGGCCCGATGAGCCGCGCCGTCCACACCGCGGTGGGCGCCGGGGTCGGCGCCGCCGGCTTCGCCTGGTTCCATGGCCAGTACCCGACCTCGCAGCTGTACGGCCGGACGATCTGCCGCGTCCCCGGCGCGGACCGGATGATCTCGCTGACCTACGACGACGGTCCGAACCCGCGTTGGACCGAGCCCCTCATGGAGGTGCTGGCGCGACACGGCGCGCATGCCACGTTCCTGACGATCGGAAAGTGGGCCGAGCGCGAGCCCGACCTGCTGCGAGCCCTGTCGGCGGCGGGTCATGCGTTCGGAAATCACACCTGGTCTCACCCGACCATGCCGCTTCGCTCCCGCACCCAGATCCACGAGGAGCTCCGGCGGTGCCGCGAGGCGGTGGAGGCGGCCGGGGTCGAGTTCTCGACCGTCGACGGGGCGGCCCTGATGCGCCCTCCGTACGGGCGCCGGCGGCCGGGCACCCTGCGGGCGATCCGCGAGGCGGGATACAACCCGTTCCTTTGGTCGATCACCTGCTACGACTGGCGCCGCACGGCGACCGTCGACAAGCTCGTCAGCCGCGCCGGCCGGGCGCGTGGCGGGGACGTGATCCTGCTCCACGACGGCTCTCACACCGAGCCCGCGGCCGACCGCTCGGCATCGGTGGCGGCGACCGACGAGGTCCTCGGCCGCCTGACCGCCGAGGGCTACCGGTTCGTGACCGTGCCGGAGCTGGTCGGCGAAACCCCGGACGCGGCCGCCGGCGACTCCGTGTAGGGTCGCCGCGCGTATGGCCGACCTGAGAGGAGACCGCCGATGACCGGAAAGGCCGACTTCACCGACGAGGAGTGGAAGGACGTCCTCCAGGGGCCCCCGACCGCCGGAATGATCGTCGTCACGGCCGAGCGGGGCGGAACCTTTCGCGAGAGCATCTCGATGGCCAAGGCCTACGCGGAGGCGCGCACCGAACACGGCGAGAGCCAGCTGCTCGACGAGATCGTCGCGACCAAGCCCGAGATCGACCGGACCCGCTACCACTCGGTCGAGGAGCTCAACGAGCACGGCCTCAAGCACCTCGGCGAGATCGTCGCGCTTCTAGAGTCGAAGGCGACCGCGGCCGAGGTCGACGAATACAGGCAGTTTGTCCTGACGCTCGCCCAGCGTGTCGCCGCGGCCCACCGCGAGGGCTTCCTGGGATTGAGCGGCGAGCGGGTCAGCGACGCCGAGCGGGCCGCGGTCGGCGAGATCGCTACCGCGATCGGCGCCCCGGCGCCCGAGCCCGACGCCGGCTAGCTGAAGACGCTTCCCTGCACGCGAGCCCGTCGAGGGGCCGCGCGAAGGATCTCGCGGGCACAGCGCTCGCCCGACTCGACGGCGCCCTCGAGAAACCCCTGATACGCGACCAAGGTGTGCTCGCCGGCGAAGTGCAGATTCCCCTCGCGGCGGGCGATCACTCCCGAGTAGCGGGTCGCCTGGCCGGGCAGGAAGGCCGCGTAGGAGCCGTGCACCCAGGGGTCTGCCGCCCACTCGTCGAGCCAGGCGCGCCCGGCGAAGTCGCGGCTGATCCCGGGGACGGCGCGCTCGAGCGCGGCCAGCGTCCCGCGGACCACCCGGTCGGGCGCCGGCCCGTGGGCGCGCGCTGCCGGATAGCCCGCCCCGACCGACCCGCCCGAGTACACGGTCAAAACGCTCATCCGGCCGGGTTGGGTCAGCGTGCTGTCCCAGGTGTCGAGGAAGGGCCGGTCGGTGGTCAGCTCCCCGCTCCAGCGACCCTCCCTGTAGGGGCGATGGCGGAACTGCATCAGCACCTTGGAGTTCGTGCCCATCCCCAGCTTCTCGATGCACTCGCGCTTCAAGCGGCTGATCGAGGCGCGGGCAAGGTCAACCCGGCGCAGCGCGGTGAACGGAAGGGCGAGCACGACGTGGTCGGCCGCCACGTCGGGCCCGGGACCCCCGAAGCCGAGACGGTAGGAGCCGTCGGGGCGCCGCCGAAGCGCCTCGAGAGGAGAGTCGAGGTGGAGAGCTCCCGATTCGAGGCCGGCCGCGAGCCCGCGCGGCACCTGGTCGTTTCCGCCGTGGACGTGGTAGCGCTCGTCGGAGCCATCGATGTCATCTCGGTCTCCCTCGAGCAGGTAGAAGATGTTCGTGGCGCTCAGCCGGTCGGCGTCGAGGCCGAACTCGTCAGACAGGTACTCGCGCATCGCCCGGCCGAGCAGCGAGTCCCCGCCGCCGGGGACTCGGGAATCGAGCCACTCCGCGGCGGTCCGATCGTCGAACGTCCGCGCCGCCGGCCCGGCGAACGCCCCCGAGTAGTCGGTTCGCCGCGCGTCGGCGCGAAGGTGCCGCTTCAGGGCGCCGAAGTCGCGGTAGACGACGTCGTAGCCGCGCATCGAGCCATCCAGGTAGAGATCCGCGTGGGCGGGCGAGCGACGCCTCGTCCACGCTGCCCGGTCCTCGAGGCGCAGGCCCAGCTCGCGGACCAGAGCGTGCATTCGAGCGTGGTCGGAGTCGATGAACTCCCCTCCGTGCTCGCCGACCTGGCCGTCGCCGAACTCGCGCGCGGTCCAGCAGCGGCCGCCGACTCGATCGGGCCTCGCCTCGTATACCGACGCGTCGATTCCCCCCCGGCGGAGCCGATGCGCGCAGGCGAGCCCGGCGAGGCCCGCGCCCACGACGACGACCCGCGGTCCGTTCGCGGCGCTTGTCCGCGAGCCGCCGCACGCGGCGAGCGGGCC
>JBOGZB010000126.1:0-9800 GCA_050697175.1 Solirubrobacterales bacterium
GCCGTGCTCGAGACGCTGACCTCGATCCGCCGGGCCGGAGCGGACCTCGTCCTCACCTACTACGCGAAGGACGCCGCGGCTTGGCTGTGACGCCGGGGGGCGCAACCCGCAAGGAACCGCGCCCGAAGGTTCGCTCCCGCAAGGGCGGCGCCGCCGTTCCGCTCGACGACGCCGACAAGCAGCTGATGAACCTGCTGCAGTCGAGTTTCGCGCTCGATCCCGAGCCGTTCGCAGTGCTCTCGCGCGAGGCGGGCATGCCCGTGAGCGAGGTCAAGGAGCGCACGCAGCGGCTCCTCGACGAGCGGATCATCCGCGAAATCACCCCGATTTTCGACACCCGGGCGCTGGGGTACGAGTCGATGCTCGTGGCCGCGAAGGTGGACTCCGAGAACCCCCATCGCGCGGCCAAGATCATCAACTCGCATCCCGGGGTCTCGCACAACTATCTCCGCACCCACGAGTTCAACCTCTGGTTCACGATCGCCACGCCGCCCGACTCCGCGCTCGGCCTGGAGGGGACGCTCGAGGTCCTCCAGCGGGAGACCGGCGCCGAGTCGATCCGCCAGCTGCCGACGCTCACCCTCTTCAAGATCAACATGAACCTCGAGATGGAGCAGGGCACCGCGGCCCTCGCGAGCGCCGTCGAGGCCCAGCCCCCGCGCGAGCTCGACCGCCAGCCCTACGACGACACCGACATAGCGGTGATCCGTGCGCTCCAGGGACCGATGGCGGTCACCGCGCGCCCGTACGACCGTGCCGCCGCCGAGGTCGGGATGGCCACCGACGCGCTGCTGGGCCACCTCAAGGGCATGGTCGACCGCAAGCTCCTGCGCCGGGTCGCCGCGATCCTCTATCACCGCAGGGCGGGCTTCTCGGCCAACGGGATGGGAGTCTGGCGGGTGCCCGAGGACCGGATCGCCGAGGTCGGAGCGAGGATGGCCGCGGTTCGCGGGATCTCGCACTGCTACCAGCGCCCCACCTACGCCGACTGGCCGTACTCGGTGTTCACGATGGCCCACGGCCGCTCCACGGAGGAGTGCGACGCGATCCTGGACGGGATCGCGACGGAGCACGGCCTGCACGACGACGACCGCGCGGTCCTCTACTCCTCGACCGAGTTCAAGAAGGTGCGCCTGCACTACTTCACCGACGACTACGCCGACTGGGAGCGGGAGCACGCCGGTGCCTGAAGCGCCCTCGAAGCGGTAGGCCGGTTGGCCGGCGAGCGGCGCTCAGCCGAGCTCTACTCGAGGGCGGTGGAGCTGATGCCGGGCGGGGTCAGCTCTCCGGTGCGGGCGATGCAGGCGATCGGCCGCGAGCATCCGATCTTCGTCGAGCGCGGCGAGGGGTGCGAGATCGTCGACGTGGACGGGAACCGCTACGTGGACTGGATCTGCTCGTGGGGGCCGTTGATCCTCGGCCACGCCGACCCGGAGGTCGTGGAGGCGGTTCGTGACGCGGCCGGGCGCGGGACCACGTTCGGCGCGCCGACCAGCGGTGAGGCAGAGCTGGCGGCCGAGGTCTGCGACCGGTTCGCCTCGGTCGAGATGGTGAGGCTGGTCAACTCAGGCACCGAGGCGTCGATGAGCGCCATCCGCCTGGCGCGGGCGTTGACCGGACGTGACCGGCTGGTCAAGTTCGCGGGCGCGTACCACGGCCACGTCGACTCCCTGCTCGCCGAGGCGGGGTCCGGGCTCGCCACCCAGGGACTGCCGGCGAGCCCCGGGGTCACCGGACAGCAGGCGGCCGAGACGATCGTCGTGCCCTGGAACGATCTGGCCGCGGTCGAGGCCGCGGTGGCCGAGCACCGCCCGGCCGCGATCCTGGCCGAGCCGGTGCCCGCGAACATGGGCCTCGTGCCCCCGGACGACGGCTTTCTCGAAGGCCTTCGAGAGCTGGCGAGCTCGGCGGGCGCGCTGCTGGTGCTCGACGAGGTGATCACCGGCTTCAGGGTCGCCCGCGGAGGGGCCCAGGAGGCCCTCGGGGTGAACGCCGACCTGACGATCATGGGCAAGGTCCTCGGCGGCGGCCTTCCGGCGGCCGCCTACGGAGGCCCTCGCGACCTGATGGAGCGAATTGCGCCGGCGGGGGACGTCTACCAGGCGGGCACCCTGTCGGGAAACCCACTGGCGGTCGCCGCCGGCCTCGCGACTCTGCGCCGGCTCGACCCGCCCGCGTACGGGCGGCTCGCCGCGGCGACCGGCCGGCTCGCCGAAGCGCTGCGTTGGGCGGCCGGTGAGCGGCCCGTCCAGATCGTCGCCGAGTGCGGGCTCGTGACGCCGTTCTTCAGCTCCGAGCCGGTCCGCGACTTCGCTGCGGCGACGGCCTGTGACCTCGATGCCCACGCCCGGTTCTGTCGTGCCCTTCTCGACCGGGGCATATACACGCCGCCCTCCCAGTTCGAGGCCTGGTTCGTGTCGCTGGCCCACGACGAGGCCGCGATCGGCCGGACCGCCGAAGCCGCCGCGGAGGCGTTCGCGGAGGCGTTCGCCTGAGCCGGGCCAGGTTCAGCCCGGGGGCCGCGAAGAACCTGGACCAGCGCGGGAGGCCGACCAGCCACTCAGGCGGCTCCACGGGCCAGCTCGGCGCCCGACGCCTGCTCGAGCTCGGCATGGGCGCGGCTGTCGCGGCCCCGGATCAGGACCAGCGTCGCGATCAGGCCCAGGGCAGCGATCGCCGCTCCTCCGAGGAAGGCCGCCTGGAAGCCGTCGGTGAGGGCGCCGGGCAGCGCGGCCGGGTTGCCGTGCGCGACCGACATCAGGTGATCGGTGCGAGAGTTGGCGATCGTCGCGAGGATCGCCAGCCCGATCGCCCCGCCGACCTGCTGCGAGGCGTTGATCAGACCGCTCGCGAGGCCCGCTTCCCGGTTGGCCACGCCTGAGACCGCGGCAATCGTCTGGGGCACGAACGCGAAGCCGAGCCCGGCGGCGGCGACCAGCGAGGGGCCGAGGATGTCGCCCATGAAGCTCCCACCGACCGAGACCTGGCTGAACCACACCAGTCCGCCCGAGATCAGCGCCATCCCCGCGGCGAGCACCGGCTTGAAGCCGATCCTCGTGACGAGCTGCGAGGCGACCCCGGCGGCGACGATGATCATCAGGGCCAGCGGCAGGTATGAGAGCCCGGTTCGAATCGCGCTGTAGCCGAGGACCTGCTGCATGTAGAGCGAGATGAAGAAGAACATCGAGAACAGCGACGCGCCGGTCAGCAGGCCGACCACGTTCGCTCCGGTCAGGGTGCGGCGACGGAAGATCCCGAACGGGACCAACGGCGCGTCGGAGCGCAGCTCGACCGCGACGAACACCGCGAGCAGGATCGCCGAGGCGCTGAGCAGCCCGATCGTCTGAGCCGAGCCCCAGCCGGCGTTGGTCGCGTCGACCACCCCGTACACGAGGGTCGAGATGCCGAGCGTGACGCTGGCCGCGCCGGCGAAGTCGAAAGCGCGGGTCAGCGACTCCGAGCGGCTCTCGGCCACCAGCCTCGGAGCGATCGCGGCGGCGGCGAGCCCGATCGGAACGTTCACCCAGAGCACCCACTCCCATCCGAGGTACTGGGTCAGGACGCCACCGAGGAGAACCCCGGCCGCGCCGCCCGACCCGGCGACCGCCCCCCAGACTCCGAGCGCCTTGTTGCGCTCCGAGCCATCGCTGAAGGTCGTCGTGACGATCGAAAGTGCCGCCGGCGAGAGGATCGCGGCGCCGAGGCCCTGGATCGCCCTCGCGATGATCAGCTGCGTGTCGGTCTGCGAGAGGCCTCCGGCGAGCGAGGCGAGCGCGAAGAGGACGAGCCCGAACATGAAGACCCGCCTGCGCCCCAGGATGTCGGCCAGTCGCCCACCGAGGAGCAGGAAGCCCCCGAATGTGAGGACGTATGCGTTGACGACCCAGGACAGGCTGTCCTGGGAGAAGTTGAGCGCAGTGCCAATCGACGGAAGCGCGACGTTGACGATCGACGCGTCGAGGACGACGACGAACTGCGCTACGCACAGGAGCGCGAGCGCGATCCAACGGCGGCCCTGGAACTCGGTGGCTGTGGTCATCATGGCGGTCCTCCTCGGGTCCTCGACGTCTGCCTGTGCGATAATCGGAAGTCGAGTTCCGGTTTCGCTTTGCCCACTATACGGAATGACTGTTCCGTTTACGTGCGGGTGATCACACAGCCGCAAGCCGTCTGAGAAGCCCCGAGGAAAGCCGACGCTGATGCCCCCGACGAAGACGATCGAGCCGGCCGCCGCCAACGCCGACCGTCCCCAGCGCTCGGACGCGCGCCGCAACCGGCGCAGGGTCCTCGAGGCGGCCCGGTCGAGCTTCGCCGAGGACGGCCTCGACGTCCGGGTCGAGAAGGTCGCCGAGCGCGCCGGGGTGGGGGTCGGGACCGTCTACCGCCATTTTCCGACCAAGGAGGATCTCCTCCAGGCGCTGGCGGACGACCGCTTCGCCTCGCTCGCCGCCGCAGCCGCCGAAGGGCTGAAGGACCCCGATCCGTGGCACGGCTTCGAGGAGTTCATGCGCTACTCGGCGCGAGTGATGGCCGAGGACCGCGCGGTCTCGGAGGCCATGGACCAGCGCCCTGAGATGTGCGGCCGCGCGGCCGAGGAGGCCGACCTCCTGGCGATCGTGGCGAAGCTCCTCGACCGCGCCCACGAAGCCGGCGCCCTGCGCGACGATCTGACCGCCGAAGACGTCCCGAGCCTGATCTGCGGCCTCGGGCGGGCGACCCGCGCATCCGACGCCCGTCCGACGATGAGCTGGGAGCGCTATCTCGAGATCATCCTCGACGGGGTCCGCCGCGCCCCCGCCGACCCCGCTCGCTGAGCGGTTCCCCGCGCGCTGCGAGCCGACCGACGGTCGGTCGGGGGCCGAGCGGCTAATCTCGCGCGGGATGCCCGTCGTCGAGCGATCTCTCTACGGACTTGCCGAGCAGCTCCGCGAGGAGGACTCGGTGATCTCCCCCCACGTCAGTGACGCCGGGGAGGCCGGCGGGGCTCTCGGACTGCTGGCGGCCGCGGGCCCCCGAGCCGCCGATCATCCCGCCGAGTACGCGCTGCTGATCGAGACGATCCGCGAGGGATACCTGCTCCACTACGGGCGCCCCAGGGTCGTGGTCGGCGCGGACTCCGGGCTCGCCCTGCTGGCCGGCGACTACCTGTACGCCCGCGGGCTGGAGCGACTCGCCTCGCTGGGCGACCTCGAGGCGGTCCTCGAGCTCTCCGACCTGATCTCGCTCTCGGCCCAGCTCCACGCGGACGGTCGCCCCGGCAGCGACCAGCTCTGGCTGGCCGCCGTGACCGCGATCGCGACCGGGGCGGACCCCGCGCACCACCGGGCCAAGGCCGCTCTGCGCAGCGCGGAGAGCCGGGCCCCGGCGGCGCTCTGGCGCGGCGCGGTGCGCGCGGCGGCCCTCGCGGACATCGGGGATCGCCTGGAAGGCGCGGCCGAGTCGATAGGCTTCCAGCCCCGCTAGCACCCCCTGCCTGAACGTGGCCGACGCCGACAAGACCAACGGTTCCGCGGGCGGCGGCGCCGCCCCGAAGCCCGACCCCCCGGGTCATTTCGAGGGCGAGTCGATGTCCCGACGCCGCGCCCTGACGATCGCCGGGCAGGCGGTCGGCGGCATCGCGGGGGCCGCAATCATCCTTCCCGCGGTCGGATTCGCGATCGCGCCGATCTTCGAGCGTCCCCAGGAGCGGTGGGAGAGCGTGGGCCCGACCAGCCGCTTCACCGACAAGACCTATACGCCCGTGGTCTTCACGCTCGTCGAGGGAATCGGCGAGGCCGGCAAGACGACCGCCTACGTCCGAAAGGCGGATCCCAATCCGCCCTACAACGAGACCCAGTCCTACGAGCCTTACGTAGCGATCTCGACGCGCTGCGCGCATCTGGGGTGCCCGGTGCGGTTCGTCGAGGCCGCCAACAACTTCATCTGCCCCTGCCACGGCGGCGTCTACGACTTCCAGGGCAAGGTGATCGGCGGGCCCCCGGTCCGTCCCCTGGACCACTTCCAGACCCGGGTGCGAAACGGCCAGGTCGAGGTCGGCCCGCGCTACAGCGTCACCTCGCAGCTCCAGCCCGTCCGCGCCCGCGACCCCGGCGAGTACACGGGCGGGGTCTGGAACGTGATCTACCCGCCGCGCCCCGACACCTTCCCGGCGCCATAGGGACCCGAGATGAAGGCGCCGATCCCGAAATCGCTCACCAAGCCACAGGAGCCCGGCCAGTCGAACGGCGCCGGACCGGCCATCAAGGAGGCCCCGGCGGACCTGCTCGGCTGGCTCGACGAGCGAACCGGCGGCGCCAGCTTCCTGACCGGGATGCTGTTCCGGAAGGTTCCGAAGGGGACGAACTGGTTCTACACGCTCGGGTCGGCGACCCTGTTCGCATTCGTCGTCCAGGCCGTGACCGGCGTCTTCCTGGCGATGTTCTACACGCCGTCGCCGACCCAGGCCTACGGCTCGATCTCACACCTCACCAACGACGTGTTCCTGGGCGAGTTCGTTCGCGGGATGCACAAGTGGGGGGCCAGCGTGATGATCATCCTGATCTTCCTCCACATGGCGCGAACCTTCGTATTCGGCGCCTACAAGTACCCGCGCGAGCTCAACTGGGTGATCGGAGTCGTGCTGCTGATCCTGACCATGGTGATGGGGTTCACGGGCTATCTGCTCCCGTTCGACCAGCGGTCCTTCTGGGCGACCGTCGTGGGGGTGAACATCAACGGCACCGGGCCGTTCGTCGGGCCGTACCTGAGCGACTTCCTGCGAGCCGGGTCCGAGTTCGGCCCCACCACGCTGTCGCGCTTCTATGCGATCCACATGCTCCTCGTACCGGGCCTGCTGATCGCGCTGATCGGGGCCCATCTCTATCTGGTCGTGAAGCTCGGGACGACGGCGCCGCCTTGGCTGACCCCGAAGCGCTCGAAGGCGATCGTCAAGCAGGAGCAGGTCTGAGCCGCGCGCTCGGGCGAGGGGGGATCGATGAGCCGTGACCAGATACCGGAGGGGGTGAGATGAACCGGGCCGAGAAGGAGGCCTACCTCCGCGACTACGAGCTCCAGAAGAAGCAGGGCAAGCCCTTCTTCCCCTACGCCGTGATGAAGGACTCGACCATGGCGCTGGTCGTGGTCGCGGTGATCATCGTCATGTCCTTGGTGCTCGGAGCCGAGCAGGGCCCGAAGGCGGACCCGACGACGACCACCTACACGCCGCGGCCCGAGTGGTACTTCTTCTTCCTGTTCGAGGTCCTGCGGGTGATCAGGCCGCCCCAGCTGGTCCCGCTGGCGACGATCGGGATCCCGACGATCGGGATGATCCTGCTGTTCCTGCTCCCGTTCTATGACCGAGGGCCCCAGAGGCGCCCTGAGCTGAGGCCGATCGCGATGACGGCCCTGGGCCTGACGGTGGTCGCGATGGCCTACCTCACCTATGCGGGCGCCAACGCCGGCCCGCCGACACAGATCGACCTCAAGGCGCCGCCCCAATACGAGGCGGGCAAGCTCGTCGTCGCGCAGTCGGGGTGCCTGGCCTGCCACAAGATCGGCGACAACGGCGGGACACTGGGTCCGAACCTGACCCAGATTGGCGCCCGCATCCCGCGCAACGCGATCCTGCGCTCGCTGAAGGCGGGCCCGGGGATCATGCCCTCGTTCCAGAGCCTCGGTCAGAAGAAGCTGAATGCGGTCGCCGACTACCTCGCCTACCTGAAGTAGCCGCCGCTCCTCGCTCCGACCCGACCGCCGGGCCGGCTGACGTAGGCTTCGGACCACGGCGCCCGCAGCGCGCGCCTCGATTCGCAGCATCGTCGCACCGACATGCTCACCGCCACAACCGAGACCCAGCTCCCGAAGCGGGAGTCGCCCGAGTTCGCCGGTCAGGTGAGGACGATGTTCGACCGCATCGCCGGCGTCTACGACCTGATGAACACGGCGATGACCGCCGGGATGCACCACCGCTGGCGCCAGCGAGCGGTCGAGCGAGCGAACCTCCGACCCGGCGACAGCGCCCTTGACGTCTGCTGCGGGACCGGCGACCTGGCCTTTGAGCTGGCGCGCCGGGTCGGCCCCGGCGGCGAGGTGGTCGGCTGCGACTTCTCGGATCCGATGCTCGACCTCGCAAGGCGAAAGGCCGCCGCACGCCATGCCGATCAGGTTCGCTTCGAGTGGGCCGACGCGCTCGAGCTCCCGTTTCCCGACCGCGCCTTCGACGCCGTGACGGTCGGATTCGGGGTCCGAAACCTCGCCGACCTCGGACGTGGGCTGGGCGAGCTGCACCGAGCCCTGAAGCCCGGTGGGCGGCTGGTGATCCTCGAGATCACCCGACCGCTCAGGCTGCCGCTCTCCGCCTTCTACTCCGTCTGGTTCGACCGCGCCGTGCCGATCCTCGGCGCCATCGCGGGGGACCGGGACGCCTATGCCTACCTCCCCGAGTCGGTGAAGCGCTTCCCCTCGCCGCAGGGCCTGGCCGAGCAGATGGCGCTCGCCGGGTTCGGCGGGATCCGGTACCTGGTGCTGGCGGGCGGGATCATCGCGATCCATTCCGGGGCGAGGCCCCGCTGAGTGTCGTCGGGGTCGGGCTTGGCAGCGGCGCGGACCGCCTCGGGGCCATGAACCACTCCGCCGTGCCACCGCCGGTCACCGCGGTCCTGAACGCAGCCGACGCGTGGCTGCCGGCTCGCATGGAGGCGGTTGAGGGCCGCCTGCGCGAGCTGGTCGAGGGCCATGGCGAGGCGCTCGCCGCCGATGCGCGATCGACGCTCGAGGCCGGCGGAAAGCGGCTTCGCCCGATGCTGGTCCTGCTGAGCGCGGGCCCGCGAGGGGGCGAGGGGGCGATCCGGGCGGCGACCGCGATCGAGCTGGTTCACATGGCTTCGCTCGTCCACGACGACGTGCTCGACGCCGCCCCGATCCGGCGTGGGCGCCCCACGGTGGTGGCGCACTCGGGACGTGATGCCGCCCTTGCGGTCGGCGACCTGCTGTTCTCGCGCGCCTTCGCCGAGCTGGGCTCGCACGGTGATCCGGCGCAGGTCGAGCTGCTGTCGGAGGCGTCGGTCGCCCTCGCCCTGGGCGAGCTCGCGCAACGCCGCGACTCGTTCGACCTCTCGATCTCCGCCGAGCGCTACCTGGGACGCTGCGAGCTGAAGACGGCGCGCCTGTTCGAGTGCGCCTGCCTGATCGGCCGGACGGACGACGATCCCGCCGGGGTTGCCGCGATGCGGACCTTCGGACGCGAGATCGGGCTCGCCTTCCAGCTCCTCGACGATGTGCTCGACGTGAGCGGGCCGGTCGAGAGGACGGGCAAGGCGCGCGGAACCGACCTGCTCGACGGCACGGTGACCCTGCCGCTGATCCTCGCCGGTCGCCGCGATCCGTCACTGCTCGAGCTCGACCTGAGAGAGCTCGATTCGGCGTCCGCGGAGGCGGCCTGCGACCGGATCGCCGCCACGGGGGTCCTCGAGGAGGTCCGCTCCGGCGCGCGAACCCGGGTCGAGGATGCGGTGACCGCGCTCGCCGGAAGCGCGATCGAGCCGGAACGGCGGCGGTTGCTGGAGCTCGTCGCCGAGGGCGTCGTGGAGCGCTATTCCTAGCGCTCCGGGGCGGTCAGGCTAGAAGTCCTCCGGCAGGATGTGGCCGGACGCCAGCGCCGCCGCGAAGCGCTCGATCTGGTCCTCCATGTTGGCGCGGGTGAGCACCGTGAGGTCGTCGAGAACCGACTCGGTGCCGCGGTCGAGCGCCTCATCGAGCCGGTCGACCACCTCCTGCGTGTAGCGCCCGCCGCCGTTCCACTCGCACTCGGGGCAGCGCAGGGC
>JBOGZB010000127.1:0-12003 GCA_050697175.1 Solirubrobacterales bacterium
GTCGCCGTGGACGACGTCGTCGCCGGCACCGGCCACGATCACGTCGGATCCGGGCGTCCCCTGGATCGTGTTGTCGCCCCCGCCGCGCGCGATCGTCGCCGGGTGGCCGTCACACGTCGCCGCGGAAGCGCCCGCAGGGCCCGCAGCGAGGGCGAGGGCGAGCGCGAGGGCGCAGGCAAAGGCCCCGATCAGGCGACGCGCGGTCACCGCGCGACGGTATCGACAGAGGTCCGACGGGTCAAGTGGCTCCGCGGAGCCGCGAATGTGACGACTCAGGCGAGGTCTGCGCCGCAGGAATCGCATCCTGCGCCGCGGCCCATCGAGCCACCGCAGACGGGGCACTCGGCGCGCCCGATCGTGGCCAGGTCCTCCCAGACGTCGAGGACGACGTCCTCGAGCGTCAAACCGCCAGGCTCGAACAGCCTGGACGCCGGGGCCTCCGTCGGCGGTCGCTCGGTGAGGGCGGGTTCGGTCGCCACTGCGGCAGCCACCCTCACAAGCTCCTGAAGACGCCGACCACCCGGCCGACGACCTTCGCATCGCGGGTGCGGATCGGCTTGTAGGCCTTGTTGGCCGGCTGAAGCCGCACCCTGTCCTTCTCCCGATAGAAGCGCTTCACGGTCGCCTCGTCCTCGATCAGCGCGACGACAATCGAGCCGTTGGAGGCGTCGTCAGCCTGCCGCACGACGACGTAGTCGCCCTCGAGGATCCCGGCGTCCTTCATCGAGTCCCCCTTGACCCGGAGCACGTAGTCGCCGTCGTCACCGCCGATCGCGCTCGGCACCTCGAGGTAGTCCTCGACGTTCTCCTCGGCCAGCACCGGCTCGCCGGCGGCCACCTGGCCCACGAGCGGCAGGCCCGAGCGACCCATCGCCTTCTTCGCCCGGTCCACCAGCAGCTCGATCGCGCGCGGCTTGGTCGGGTCGCGACGCAGCAGGCCGACCTTCTCCAGGTTGGCCAGGTGCGCGTGGACCGTCGAAGAGGAGTGGAGCCCGACCGCCTTGCCGATTTCGCGGACGGTCGGCGGGTAGCCGTACCTGGACGCGTAGCGGCGGATGTAGTCGAAGATCTCCTTCTGGCGCTTGGTCAGGTCCACGTTATGACGCTCCTCCACCCGATCGGGCTATTCGGATCAATTCCCGGAGCCGGGTGAACGGTTTCGGGACGGGAACACATGTTCGTAGCCTACGCCCTTCGGCAGACGGAAGCAAGGGCTTCGAGCCCCAGTCTAGAATCGGGCTCTAACGGGCGCCTGTGGCGGAACTGGTAGACGCGCAAGGTTGAGGGCCTTGTGGCCCTAGCGGGCCGTGGAGGTTCGACTCCTCTCAGGCGCATTGCGAAGGCCCCGCACCCACGGGGCTCTTCGCATTTCAGGGCGGTCGAAGAGGAGATTGACCGCGGTGAGCGGGCCCCGTTGCGGCCGGCGGGCGAAGAACGTCAGATGGAAGCGCTTCGCGTGATACTTCTCGGACCATGTCGAAGGAGAACGTTCGGTTTTCGGCCGGTCCTGGTGCGCCCGGGCTCGCGAATGGCGCCGGCGTGAGCCTGAAGTCTGAGAGGGAGATCGAGCAGGCGCTCGAGGGGGTCGAGGGCTGGTTCTCGCCCGCCGAGGCCTGGGTGCTTCACGAGAGCATTCGGGGCCTCTCACCCGAGCGGCCGATCGCCGTGATCGAGATCGGATCATTCTCGGGACGGTCGACGATCGCCGCCGGTTACGCGGTGCTGGCCCGGGAGAGCGGCGGGACAGTCCACGCGATCGATCCGCAGGGCGATGCCCGGTTCGTGCAGCTCAAGGCGAACGTCGAGGGTGCCGGCGTCGGCTCCGTCGTCCGGTTGATTCGCGCAACCTCGCGCGACGCGCGCATGGACTTCGACGCGGAGCAGGTCGACCTGATCTTCGTCGACGGATCGCACGAGTACGAGGACGTGCGCGACGACTTCGCCGACTGGCTGCCGCTCCTGCGACCCGGGGGGATCGTGGCGGTCAACGACCCGCTCTGGTGGGGCGTCGCCCAGGCGCTCCGCGAGCGCCTCGCGGTCGGGGGACCGCTTCGCTCCCCGGAGTTCGTGAACAACACCCTCTTCTTCTCCTTCCTGCCCGACGCGGCCTGGACGCGACGCGACGACCGAGACCTGCGAAGGCTCAACGCCGGCTTCGTCGTCGGCCGCCTCGGAGGATCTCTGCTGGCCGCGGCCGGTGCCACGACCCTCCTGCCGACCCGCCTCAAGGCCGCGCTGCTGCGCGGCATGACCCGGGCGCTGGGACGGGTGCTTTCCTGGATTCTCCCCGCGGCACGGGCCTAGCGCCGAAGCGCCAGACAGGCGCCCAGCGCGAGCGCCCACACGGCGGCCGAGCCAGCCAGGTGCCACGGCCAGTCGACCAGGTTGGCGAGCAGGAAGGCTGCGGCCGCCGGCGCGACGAGCCATGCATCCGGGTGGCGGCGGATCCTCCACACGAGGACGCCCACCGACCCGAAGAGGCCGACCACGAGCATCAGCCCCAAAGGCCCGAGCTCGGCCCAGGCCTCGAGCGGAAGGTCGTGCGCGTAGAGCGTTTCGTCGTGCCCCTGATGCCGAGCGGAGGCGACGGCGTAGGCGTCTGCCCCGGCGCCACCCACCGGGCGATCGGTCGCGGTCGCGACGGCGGCGCTCCACTCTGCGGTCCGGCCGTGGGTGAATCCGCTCACGGGCTCCGTCCACGGCCGCGCGCCACCGGCGCTCGCGAACGCCAGCGCCGCGAGAACGATTGCGATCGCGGCACCCGCCGCGATCAGGGCACACGCGCCGGCGCGCCGCCCCGAGGTTCGGATCGAGCCGGGCTGGGACGCCCGTACGAGGGTCCAGGCCGCGGCGCCGGCGATCGGGATCGCAGCGATCACCAGGAGGCGCCCCGGATCGCCGCCGTGCGCGCCCGGCCAGACGTAGCCGCCGAGCGCCAGGTGGGCGGCGACCCCCGCCGCCACCGGTATCGCGACGGCCAGCGCGGCGCGCCCGGACGAGAGCCCGACGGTTCGGGCGGGAAAGCAGACGGCGAGCGCGAGCACCGCCAGTCCGAGGGCGAGCTCGACCCGGCTTCCGGACAGCGCGATCGCAGCCCCGGCCAGCGCCGCGCCCGCCGCCCCGGACATGGCCCAGCCGCGGCGCGGGCCGGCCATCGCGCGAAGCACGAACGGCAGGGCGCTCACCTGAAGCAGGGCGAGGGCGGGCGGATACTCGAAGGTGCCGCCGGGCCGCCAACTCCCGCCGATCCGCTGCGCGTAGGGCTCGATCCGCAGTCCGGCCGAGACCAGGCCGATCGACGCCTCGAGCGCCGCGAGCGAGGCGATCACCGCGGCGAGCGCGATGACCCCGCCCCGCCCCGCCTCCTGACCCGCGACGAGGGCGATCGCCGCCATCGCCGCGATCACGAGTCCCCAGCGCAGCGCTTCGGCGGGGTCGCCGACGGTCCACGCGGAGCTGAGCGCCGCCAGCACGGCGAGGCCGAGCAGGCAGACGACCGCCGGCTCCCGCGAAAGCGCCACGATCGAGCGGTCATCGCGCATCAGGGCCACCGAGATGGCGATCGCGGCGAAGGCTATGAAGAGGGACCGCGAGCCGGCGGTGAAGCCGCCGCTCAGCAGTACTGGAGCGGCGACCGCGGCGACGAGCGGCGCGACTCGCCACCCGACGGCGATCCGGCCCGGCCTGTGGGCGAGCGCCTCAGTTGTGCCGGTGGCCGTGCCCATGACCGTGGGAGCGGCCGTGGTGGTGGCCGTGCCGGTGCTGGTGGCGACCGTGCGAGTGGGTGTGACCGTGACGGTTGTGCGAGCCGCCCCGGCCGTGGTGCCGCTGGTGGCCATGGCCCGAGCCGTGCCGGTGATGATGAGAATCGCCGTGGCCGCTGCCGTGGGTCGGTTCAGGGTTGCCGCCGGGATGGCCATCGCCGGGATGTCCATCGCCCGGGTGATGCCCGTCGCCCGGGTGGTGCCCGTCGCCGGGGTGGTGCCCGTCGCCGGGGTGATGCCCGTCGCCGGGGCAGCAATGGTGGAAGAGGTGACAGTAGACCTCGTCGCGAACGCTGCCGGGGAGATCACGGAAGCCGCCGAGCGCGGTGCTCGCCCCGAGGGCGAGGCCGAACACGGCCAGAAGTCCCGCCGCCAGGATGACTCCGGGCCTGCGGCGCCGGGGGGGTCCGGGTTCGCGGGAGGGGTCGCGTGGCGTGGTCTCGTTCACACGAATCGTGTCGGGCGATCCGCGAGTGCGCTGAAGCCACACGCCCCGATCTGGACGCATGGACCCGCGGCCTCATGGACGATCGTCGGACGAGCCTCGGCCGGCGGCCGGGCCGGGCTCAGATCTTCAGCAGGACGAGGGTGTTGAGGGCGAAGAGGATCGCGAAGACGACGGTCCAGCGGTCGAGGTTTCGCTCGACCAGCGAGCCTCCGCCGAACGAGCTTCCCGACTGGCCGATCCCGAACGCGCCCGACAGGCCCGCGTCCTTGCCCGAGTGCAGGAGCACTAGGAAGATCAGGACCACCGAGATGATCACCTGGACTACGCCGAGGATGGTCGCCATCGTCCGAGAGTCTAGGGAAGCGTCGCTGACGAGCTGGAGCTCCTCTCGAGCCGGCCGAGGGCCGGCACTCAGGCGGCGGGCTGGCCCGGGCGGTCTCCGCGCACCTGATCGAGTTGCTTCAGGATCTCGATCGCGTCGCGGCGAAGCTCGGCATCCTGCCGACGCCAATCCTCGAGCGACAGCTTGCCCTGCTCGCGATCGAGCTCGGCGTCACGAATCTCGCGGTACTTGGCTTCCTTGCGCGCCTCGAGCGCGGCGATCTCGGGGTCCTCGATCCTCTGGCGTACGGCTTCGGACTCGGTCCGCGTTCGGCGAAGAGGCACGGTCACGAACCACCCGAGCGCGGCGACGACGATCAGGATCAGGACGATCTCCATCGCGCCAAGGCTACGGCGTGTCGTGAGCCGAGCCCTCCACGCGCATCGATTGACATGCCCGCTCAGCGGTGAGATAGTCGATCGGTGGCGATGACGCCTACCGGGCGGGTGGCCGGTCTACTGCGAGGCTCATTGTTCGCCCTCCTGCTGTGTGGTCTGGTCTCCCCGGCGACGGCCTTCGCGACCCCAACCGCGACCCAGGTGGCCGATCTCAATTCCGGCGCCGCGGGATCGCTCCCCAGGGTGCTCACCAACGTCGGCGGCAGGCTTCTGTTCGCGGCCAGGGACGACGCCACCGGCGTCGAGCTGTGGAGATCGGACGGCACCGGCGCGGGCACGGCGCTGGTCAACGACATCAACCCGGGCAGCGCGGGCTCGTTCCCGGGAAGCGTCGACAGCGCCGCGAACCCGCAGTCGGCGAAAGTCGGCGGGACGTTCTTCTTCAGCGCCGACGATGGGGCTCACGGCTACGAGCTCTGGCGGTCGAGCGGAACCGGGGGCGGGACGACGATGGTCCGGGACATCAACCCCGGCGTCTCGAGCTCGTTCCCGCAGGCGATGGGCGACGTCGGCGGCAGGCTCTTCTTCAGCGCCTACGACAATGCGCACGGCCAAGAGCTGTGGACGTCGGACGGCACGGCCGCGGGTACGACCAGGGTGAAGGACATCCGCTCAGGCGTCGACAGCTCGGCGCCGGGTGACCTGACCGCCGTCGGCGGCACCCTGTTCTTCAACGCCTCGGATGCCAGCCACGGCAACGAGCTCTGGAAGTCGGACGGAACCGCGGCGGGAACGGTCCAGGTCAAGGACATCAACCCGGGTGCAGAGGGCTCCAACCCGTACTGGCTGATCGACCACGACGGGGCGCTCTTGTTCACCGCCGGCCAGCCAAGCCACGGATACGAGCTCTGGCGGTCGGACGGAACCGGGGCGGGGACGGCCGAGGTCAAGGACATCAACCCGGGTCCCGCGAACTCATCGCCTGGGAGACCCGTCGAGGTCGGAGGCGCCGTTCTGTTCAGGGCCAACGACGGAGCGCATGGTGTCGAGCTATGGAGGTCCGACGGAAGCGCGGCCGGGACGACGCTCGTCAAGGACATCAACCCGAGCGACGACTCTTACCCCGATCCGATGACGACGATCGGGAGCTTGCTCATCTTCAACGCGAGCGACCCTGACCATGGCCGCGAACCCTGGGCCACCGACGGCACCCGGAACGGGACAAAGCTCCTCAGGGACATCCGCCCGGGACCCGTGGGCTCCACCCCGCGATCCAAGGCGAGGCTCGCGGCCGTCTCGGGAACGACGTTCTTCTCGGCCAACGAGCCGCAGCACGGCCGGGAGCTTTGGAGCTCCGACGGCACGCCGAGCGGGACGAACCTCGTCGCGGACATCTATCCCGGCCCGGCCAGCTCATTCCCGGACGCCTTCGTGAACTTCGCCGGGAAGGTCTATTTCCGCGCTCGCGAGCCGACCGATGGCTCGGAGCTCTGGAACGTAGTCCCTTAGGCGCGGCCGAGCTCGCGGGCCAGGCGGGCGGCGTAGACGTCCGAGACGCGGCGGCGCCGGGCCTCGGGCGCGGGCCAGATCGCGATCAGGCCGCCGATCGCGGCGATCGCTCCGCCGACCCAGATCCAGCTGACCAGCGGGTTGACGTTGATCCGGAAGTCGGCCGGCGGCGTGTGGCTCAGGTAGCGGCTCTCGACCGCCCTGACCGCCAACCCCTGGAGGTAGCTGATCGCCTGACCGGCCTTGGCGTTGCGCGGCGAGACGCCGCGGGCGAGCTTGGAGAGGCGGCGGTCCGCCCCGTTGATGATCGGGTTGAGCGAGGTCAGGTCGGGCTGCATCGCCGTCCACACGTCCGTGCTGATGGTGGTCTTTCGGCCGACCTCGCTGGTCGCCTCGCCCTCGAAGAAGCTCCTCACCGGGCCGGCCCCCGTCTGCGCCCCTACCCCGGCGTAGTAGTTGCGAGATGGATGGAGGGTCGTGTAGGGCTTGCCGTCCCGGGTCACGGCGAGCACCGACCCGAAGGTGAGTCGCTGCTGGATCGGGCTGATCTCGGCGGTCGGCTTCACATACTTGAACGTGTAGCCGTCCACGGTCGCCGACTGGCCCGGGCGAAGGCGCAGGTCCCTGCTGGTCTGAAAGCTCGACGAGGCGGCGATCGCGATCAGGAGCACCGCCACGCCGGCGTGGACCACGTAGCCGCCGTAGCGCCGGCGGTTTCGGGCGAACAGCGCCATCAGCGCCGCCGGATACGAGCCGCCGGCCAGCGACCGATACGCCGCGGCCCCCCGAGCGAACTCCTGGGCCAGCGCGGCCAGCGCGAAGGCGGCGAGCGTGAACATGACGAGCGCCAGCGGCTTCGACCCGGCATCGGTGAACGCGTAAAGCGCCACCCCGGCCACCAGGGCGGCCAGGGCCGGCCGGGCGAGCAGGCGCCTCGCCGCCCCCAGGCTGACCCTCCGCCAGGCGAACAGCGGCCCGATCCCGGTGAACAGGACGAGCAGGATCGCGAGCGGGGTCGTGTAGCGGTTGAACCAGGGCGCGGCGAGCGACGCCTTCTGGCCGGTGAAGAGCTCCGAGATGAGCGGGAAGAACGTCCCCCAGAAGATCACCGCCGCGAGGCCGATCAAGAGCAGGTTGTTGACCACGAAGATCGCCTCGCGCGAGAGCAGCGACTCGATCCGCTTCGGGGAGCGCAGATCGTCGAGCCGGGAGACGATCAGGAGCGCCGACCCGATGATCACGGTCGCGATCAGGCCGAGCAGCGGCCCGCCGACCGTCGAGGCGCCGAAGGCGTGGATCGACTCGAGGATGCCCGAGCGGACCAGGAACGTCCCCAAGAGGGCCAGCGCGAAGGTGCCGCAGATCAGCGAGACGTTCCAGACCTTCAGCATCCCGCGGCGCTCCTGGACCATGATCGAGTGCAGGAAGGCGGTCCCGGTCAGCCACGGCATCAGGGACGCGTTCTCGACCGGGTCCCATCCCCAATAGCCGCCCCAGCCGAGCTCTGAGTACGACCAGCGGGCCCCGAGCAGGATGCCGATCCCGAGCAGCAGCCAGGCGATCAGCGCGAAGCGCCTGGTGGCGCGAATCCAGCTCGCATCGAGGCGGCAGGTCGCGAGCGCCCCGATCGCGAACGCGAACGGGATCGAGAAGAAGACGTACCCCGAGTAGAGCATCGGCGGGTGGATCGCCATCGCCGGGTGGCGAAGGAGCGGCTCGAGGCCGACCCCCTCGGGCGGGACCGGGCTGAGCCGCGCGAACGGGTTTGCGTCGACCAGCATCAGCGCGGTGAAGAAGGCCCCGAGCCCCATCAGCACCGCCGTCGCCCACGGCGCCAGGTCGCGATGCTTGTGGCGGGTCGCGAACAGCACCGCCGAAGAGGTGAGTGACAGCACCCATGCCCAGAGGAGGAGCGACCCCTCCTGGCTCGACCACATCGCGGTCAGCTTGTAGAAGCCGGGGGTGGTGGTCGAGGAGTGGTCGGCGACCACCTTCAGCGACAGGTCGGTGCGCGCGAACGCCGCCTCGATGACCACCACGCAGATCGTCAGAAGCGCCGCGAACCCGTACACCGCCCTCCGCGCCGAATCGGTGAACCGGCCGTCACCCCTGGTCCCGGCGAGCCCCGCGGCGACGCCGTAGAGGGCGACCAGGAGCGCGAGCACCAGGCAGGCGGCTCCGAGCGTGATCACGAGCCCGGCACCGCTACTTGCTGATCACCACGTGCTGGGGATCCTGTTGGGCCTGGGTGGCGAACTTGGACGGGCACTTGGTGATCAGGCTGTCGCGGTTCGCGATGAAGGTCCCGTTCTCGACCTTCCCGGTGACGATCACCTCGCGTCCGTCGGCGAACGGATCGGGGACCTGGCCCCGGTAGCGAACCGGGATCGAGGGCTTGGAGTTGTCGCGGTCGGCCATCCTGAAGCTCAGAAGCTGGTGGTGGCGATGGATCGAGCCCTGAACCACGACCCCGGTCATCTGGTAGGAGGTCCCAGGCGATGCGTTGACCAGATCGGACGGCTGCTTGGCCTGGCTGGAGGCGCTGAACGACGTGTAGATCAGCGCCACGGCGAGCACGACCGCGGCGGCCAGGGCGACGATCAGCCGGATCTTCCGTTTGAGGGCGGGATCCATCGGTGAGCGGAGCGATTATGGCAGCGTCGAGGCGGCGGCCAGGCACCCGCGCGGACATGGTCGGGGCCCCGGCGCGGACCAGGCTCCCACGCCTCGTACACTCGGCCGCGATGGCCGATTCGCCCGTCCTGTTGATCACCGGTGCGTCGAGCGGGATCGGCGCGGCCACCGCCGAGCTCGCCGCCGAGAAGGGCTATCGCCTGGTGCTCGGCGCCCGGCGTGAGGAGCGGCTCGGAGCCCTCGCCGAGCGCCTCGGCGGCTCCGAGCGCGCGATCGGAGTGCGCTGCGACGTGACCGAGTGGGACGACGTCCAGGGCCTCGCCGCTGCGGCGCTCGAGGCGTTCGGGCGAATCGACGCGGTGTTCGCGAACGCCGGGTTCGGCGCCCAGCGCGGCTTCCTCGAGGAATCGCCGGAGCACTGGCGCTCGATGGTCCTGACCAACGTGCTCGGGGTCGCGCTGACCATCCGCGCCACCCTCCCCCACGTGCTCGAGCGCGGAACGGGGCACTACGTGCTGACCAGCTCGGTCGCCGGCCGACGGGTCCTGCCCGGCTCGCTCTACTCGGCGACCAAGTGGGCGGTGGGCGCGATCGGCGAAGGGCTGCGACAGGAGCTCCGCCAAAGCCACGAGAACACCGGCATCCGGGTCACCCTTATCGAGCCCGGGATGACCGACACCGAGTTCTTCGACCAGCGTCCCGAGAGCGCGCTTCGCGACGACGACCTCGCCCGAGCCGTCGTCTACGCGCTCTCGGAGCCTGATCATGTCGACGTCAACGAGATCCTGATCCGTCCCACGACGCAGGCGGGCTGAGCGCCGATCAGACGGCCAGAGCGCCGATCACCTCCTGCCACCAGGCGCGCTCGGTCTCCTGGTCGGCGGCGCGCATGCACTTGAGCGCCTGCTCGCGGACCTGCCGGGCGCTGCCGATGATCAGCAGGGCGCCGGTCGCCGCGTAGCGGCCGTCCTCGAGGACGACCACCGATCCCGGCCTGTCATGGCGGCTTCGGAGCCGCTCGACGACACGCCGCCCGGCGACCGCGGTCGGGCGAGCGGGGTCGCCGTCCGCCGCGGCCCACGGCCGAACGCTGAACACGGGCGGGTGCCCCGGGTAGGAAGGCCGAGCCCGCACGAACGACTCCGGAGGATCGGTCCGCCAGCGCTGGATCAGCTCGTGGAACTCGGGCGCGACCTCCTTTCGGACCAGGACGTGGAGCCGGTCGCCGGGCTCGACGCGGGTCGAGCCGCGGGGCGGGATCGCCTCGCCGTCCCTGACGATCACGTTCACCAGCGCCTCTCGGGGGAGCCCGAGGCCGCGGATCCGCCTCCCGGCGATCGAGTCGTTCTCGCCGATCGCGTACTCGACGACCTCGGCCCCGAGCCCGCGGATCGTCCCGGTCTCGGTCAGCGGCCGCGGAAGCGCCGGCTCGGCGCTCGTAGTCCCGAGCCAGTGAGCGAGCGGCTCGAAGGTCGTCCCCTGAAGGAGCGTCGAGATCACGACCGCGAAGAAGACGATGTTGAAGAACTCGTGGCTCTGCGAGATGCCGCTGATCACCGGAAAGGTCGCCAGCACCACGGGCACCGCGCCGCGCAGGCCCGCCCAGCCGAGGACGATTCGCTCGCGCATCGTGAAGCGCTCGAAAGCCGTGGCGACGAACGTGGCCACGGGCCGCGCGACCACCACCATCACCAGGGCGACGAGCGTCCCCTTGAACAGCACGTCGCCGAGCTGGCTCGGGAAGACCAGCAGGCCGAGGGTCAGGAACAGGGCGATCTGGGCCACCCACGCGAGGCCCTCGTGAAAGGCGGTGACGGTTCGCTTGGCGGGGATGTGGGCGCTGCCGAGCGCCAGGCCGGTCAGGTACACGGAGAGAAAGCCGGAGCCGTGGATCGCCGCGGCTCCTCCGTAGGCGAGCGCAGCCGCCGCGATCGAGGCGACCGGGTAGAGGCCCGCCGTGGCGAGGTTGATCCGCTTGAAGGTCCACACGGCGGCAGCCCCGACCGCCAGACCGACCCCAAGGCCCAGCCCCAGCTCGCGCGCAAGCAGCGCCGCCATGTCGACGACCCCGTAGCCGGGCTTCTGGATCCAGTCGATGAACCCGAGGACGAGCAGCACGGCGACCGGGTCGTTGAGCCCAGACTCGGCCTCGAGCGTGCGCGCCAGCCGGCGCCGAAGAGTCGATCCGCGAAGCAGCGCGAAGATCGCAGCGCCGTCGGTCGCCGCCAGGATCGACCCGAGCAGCAACCCCTCCAGGGTGGAGAAGCCGAGCAGCCAGCTCGCCGCAAGCCCGGTGATCATCGCGGTCAGGAGCGTGCCGATCACGGCGAGCGAGATCGCGGGCCTCAGCACCGACCGGATCTCCTGGATACCCGACGTCAACCCGCCCTCGTAGAGGATCAGGGCGAGGGCGATCACCCCGATCGTCCGGGCCAGCTCGTAGTCGTTGAACTCGAGCCAGCCGAGACCATCCGAGCCGATCGCGACCCCCAGCGCCAAGAACAGGATCAGCCCGGGGACCCGCAGCCGCCCCGCCACCAGCGAGGCGCCGATTCCGGCGGCCAGCAGTGCGCCCCCGACCAAGATCATCTGCGGGTCGTTCATCCGCACAGCCTTGCATCGAGCCGAGCGTCGCTCTCCCGACCCGAGACGGCGCGCCTGTCAACCTCCTTGGCGTGAAGCGCTTTCGTGCCGGGGTCCCACGAGCGGTGGCGGCGGTCGCGGTCGCGGCCCTCGCCATCGCCGTCGTCGCGGGGGCTGCGGCGGCCGAACCCCCGCACGCGATCCGGGTCGGAGGGCCGAGTGCGCCGGGCGACGCGAAGGTGGCGATCGTCGGGTCGAGCAAGGCCCTGGGCGGAAAGCGCTACGACGTGCTGCGCGGCGGGAAGGTCGTCCAAACCGGCACGCTGCGCGCCGCGTCCGGCAAGC
>JBOGZB010000128.1:0-6519 GCA_050697175.1 Solirubrobacterales bacterium
CCACGAGCGCCGCGCCGCCGAGCGCCGCCCCCCGCGCCACCAGCCGGCGCCGCGAGATCCGGGCTTCGTCAGGCGCTGTCCGCTCCCCGTGGCCTTCCATGTCGTCAAGCGTAGGGTCGCGAAGGGCTTGGCGGCCCGGATTCAGCCGCCGGCGCCGTAGACGTTTCGCAGGAACCGACGGGTCTTGACAGCCGGCGGAGAGCCGCCGTCGTACAGGTCGGCGACGTGCCCCGCGCCGCGCGCGATGTACTGGCGGGAGTCCGGGAACTCGCGAGCCACCAGCTTTCCCTCGTACGCCGAGGTGACGTCGTCGAGCTCGCCCGACACCACCAGGACGGGGGCGCTGGTCGGCTTGTCGCCGGGCCGGGCCGGCGGCTCGTACAGCCCGCTCGGCCGGGGCGCCGGCAGGCAGTACTGGTAGAGGGTCTCGGACGACAGGGCGACCTCGCGCGGCTTGAACGGCGCGAGCTGGGCCGCGTTGCCGTAGGTCCGCACGGCCCGCTCGAGCTGGGCGCGCCGCTTCGCCTCCGAGGCGTGCTTGTCCCACAGGAGCGGGTAGTCGTTGCAGCTCACGATGTCCTCCTGGGCGAGCGAGAAGTGCCGCAGGTGCCCGTAGCCCAGCTTCGCCTGCGCGATCAGGACCTTCCACGGGGTCGCGTCGCCGTGGCGCAGCGCGGTCCCGGCGCGGTCGATCCGCAGATAGGCGTCCGGGGGCGAGTTGCCTGCCGCTGCCAGCGCATCGACCAGCGCGCCGACCCCTCGATGCCTCGAGCGAAGCCAGACGACGAGCCGGCGAAGCCTGTGCCGCGCGTTGCCGGAGCAGTCAGGCGAGCGCCGGCAGGCGATCGCCATCGATCGCACCCCGGTCGAGATCAGGCTCGGATACCAGGCGCTCTCCCCCCTCACCGGATATGCCGAGTCGAGCACCAGGGCGTTCAGGGTGTCGGGATGGCGGAACGCGTACGACTGCGCGAGGAAGGTGCCGTAGGAGTCCCCGTACAGGGTGATCCGGCCCAGCCCCAGGGCTCGGCGGACGTCGTTTATGTCGTCGGCCGCCGCGGATGTCCGGTAGGAGCTGAACCGCCGCCCGAGGCGCTTCGCGCAAGCGGGGAGCGCGATCCAGTCGGGTGCCCGCCCGTACTGGAGGTCGGGGCAGTCGAGCGGCTTGGAGCGGCCCGTGCCCCGCATGTCGACCATCACCAGATCGCGGCGATCGAGCAGGCCGCCGAACAGCTTCGCGTAGGAGCGGACAGTCCACGAGCTCGCGTACCCGGGGCCTCCCTCGACCGCGAAGATCGACCCACGAGACGGCCGGCTGCGGTCCTTGCGGCCGAGGACCACGAACCCGATCCGGGTCTTGCCGAGCGACGGGTCCCGGCGCTCCAGAGGCACCTTGATCTCTCCGCAGCGAAGCCCCTTCGGCGTCGGGCCGGAGCTGCACCGATGAAGGTCGCTCGAGGTCAGGGAGGGAACCCGGTCGGCGGGCTTGGGCTGATCGGCCGATCCGGAGCCGCAACCGGCGGCCGCGAGCGCCAGCGTCGCCGCCGCGCAGAAGCCCGTCGCCAGAGCTCGCAAATGGGCAGACCGCGATCGCGGACGTCGAGGGGCCATGGGGTGGAAACTAGCCGCTCGATGGGCGTTCCGCGAGCGGAATGCCCCGTCGCGACTTCCTGCTACGGTGCCCGCGTTGGGCTGGGCATTTGAGCCCAGCGAACTTGTGCAGGCGCTCGTCGTTCTTGGTTATTCGTAGCCTCCGCGGTCGCAGCACTTATCAATGGAGGACTAACGAATATGCCGACCGGAACGGTCAAGTGGTTCAGCGACGAGAAGGGCTTTGGCTTCATCACCCCTGATGACGGCTCGAAGGACCTCTTCGTCCATCAGAGCGCGATCCTCGGCGATGGCTTCCGCACCCTCTCGGAGGGCGCCAAGGTCACCTTTGAAGCCGAGGCCGGCGACAAGGGCCCCAGGGCGGTAAACGTCCAGGCTTCCTAGCCTCGCGCAGCGACCCCGTCTTCGGGCGGGGTCGCGACCGCGCGGCGCGCATCGCGGCCTCGAGTCGCGATGCGCTCGCCGCCCGGCACCTCGCCCAGCCACCGGGGCTTGGCGATCACCAGCTGTAGGTCACGGATCCGCGCCTCGCGAAAGCCGGCCTCCGAGATCGCCAGCCACAGCGTCCAAAGGCGCCTGAACGGCTCGTCGTAGCCGAGCTCCTCGAGGCGTTCGCGCGCCGCCGCGAATCGCTCTCGCCAGTGCCGCAGGGTCAGCGCGTAGCTCGGGCTGATGTCGTCGAGCCACAAGGTGCGCATGTCGGTGCGGCGAGCGAGGGTTCGCTGGATCACCTCGAGCGACGGCAGGCAGCCGCCGGGAAAGATCAGCTCGGTGGCGAGGCTCCTGGTCCCCTTCTCGGCCTCGTAGGCTCGGTCGTCGACCGTGATCGCCTGCAGGAAGAGCAGGCCGTCCGGCTCGAGCAGCTCGGAGCAGCGCTCGAAGAAGCGGTCGAAGTACTGCCAGCCGACGGCCTCGATCATCTCGATCGAGACGAGCTTGTCGTAGCGCCCGGCGAGGTCGCGGTAGTCGGCTCCGAGCACCGTGACGAGGTGGTCCACGCCCGCGGCGCCGACCCGGCCCTCGGCGTAGGAGCGCTGCTCGCGCGAGATCGTCGTCGTGGTCACCCGGCAGCCCCGCGTGGTCGCTGCGTGGACGGCGAGCCCGCCCCAGCCCGTGCCGATCTCGAGCAGATGGTCCTCCGGGCCCAGCGCGAGCCGGTCGCAGATCCGATCGAGCCTTGCGATCTGCGCCTCCTCGAGCGTCTGGCCCGCATGCTCGAAGACCGCCGAGGAGTACATCATCGCCTCTCGATCCAGGAACAGCTCGAAGAGCTGGTTGCCGAGGTCGTAGTGGGCGGCGATGTTGCGGCGAGCCCCGCCGCGTGTGTTGAGGACCGGAAGCGAGCCGAGCCACTGGAATGGACGGGCCAGAGGCGCCACCCGGCGGCGAGGCCCGTCGAGCCGGCCGACGTCGCGAGCGCCGATCCGGGCCACCTCGAGGAGGTCCTCGGTGCTCCACAGACCCGCCGCGTACGCCTCACCCATGCCGACGCTGCGGCGCCGCGCGAGGTCCAGGTAGGCGCGGGGCGAGTGAACCGCCACCCGGGCCTGAAGCGCCGCCGCGGACGGGCCGAAGGCGTGCCGCTCGCCGGACCAGGTCTCAACCAGGTCGAGCCTGCCGCCTCGAAGGCGTGACAGAACCCGATGCACGACGGCTCGTGCGATCTTCTCGCGGGCGCCGAGAGCCGGCGCGGCGGGCGGCTCCTGCGACCTGCCGGCCCGCCGCGAGACCGAGCGCGCTCCCTGCGACCTCACGGGCCCTCCCGGACCATCACGTAGTCGTGGCGCTCTCCCCAGGGTGTGTCGGTCACCTCGGCGACCATCGCCTCCACCCTAATGCCATCGTCGCCGTGGAGGCAGTGGAAGCTGACCGGTGCCCGGATCGAGCAGCTCGACGGTCGATCGCGAGGCCGCTCGGGCCGCTGGATCCGTCAGGCTGCGGCCGCCGCGACCGCGTGGTTGGCGCGGACGAGCCCGTCCGGGTCCCAGCGCCGCTTGACCTCTGCGAGCCTGGCGCAGACGTCCGGCGGGAGGATCGACTCGACCTCGCAGGGACGCTCGGCGAAGTTGAAGTAGCCGCCGTCGGCCGCCCACGGCGCCATCGCGTCGCCGAGCAGATCGAGGTGGCGATCGATCGCCGCACCCTGCTCGGGGCCCATCACCATGCCGACCCCGAGCATCACGAAGCCCGCATCGAGCTTCGACAGGGCTCCGCCGCCCTCGGCGGGTCGCCCCAAGGCCCCGCCCGCGTGACGCAGCTCGGCGAGCAGCAGCGGCGATCCCGCCTCGGGGCCGGCGACGTCGTAGAACGCGTCGATCGCCTCGTCGGGCAGCTCGCGAATCAGCCCATGGTGTCCGGACGCCGGGACGGGCTGCTCGGGGTCCATGTGGATCCTGTACAGAGCGGCCGGAGGAATCTGGTCGATCATGTCCATGACCGACTCGCCGATCTCGCGGAGGGGGGCGACGATCCTCTCGCCCGCCTCGCGGTCGCCGATGCAGCAGACGCCGATCGTGATCAGGGGCCGGTCTCGAAGCGGCTCGGGCACGTCGGGAAGCGGTGGCGGGCGGAGCAGGCGAACGATCGAGGTGACCTCGTCGGGCACCTCGGCGGCCCAGTCGCGATAGGCGCGGATCGCGTCGGGCCCGAGCTCGGCGGGCAGGACGAGCTCGCCGGCGTAGACGTCGGCGATCGGCTGAAGGGCGGTGTGGAGCGCGGTGACGATCCCGTACTCGCCTCCGCCGCCGCGAAGCGCCCAGAAGAGGTCGGAGTCGGTCTCGGCGTCGACCGTGCGGGCCTCGCCGTCGGCGGTCACCAGCTCGATCGCGGTGACCTGGTTGCACGCGAAGCCATGCCGCCGGGCGAGCCAGCTCAGCCCGCCGCCGAGCGTGTAGCCGATCACGCCGACGTCGGGCGCCGATCCTGGCAGCGCGCTGAGCCCCTCGGCCCCGGTCGCCTCGCCGAGCTCGAGCCCGAGCACGCCCGCCTCGACCCGCGCGGTCCGGGCGTCCGGATCGACCTGGACGCCCCGCATCCGCTCGGTCTTGATCAGGATCACGTCGTCCAGTGAGGAAACGAGCGGGGCCGCTCCGTGGCCGGTGCCCTGGCCGGCGACGCCGAGCCCGTGCCGGCCGGCGAACCGGACCACCTCGGCGACGTCGCCGGCGCCCTCGACGAGGGCGACCGCGCTCGGGCGCTGGTCCGCGGCGAGGTTCCACGCCTGCCGCGCCTCGTCCCAGTCGGGGTCGCTCGGAGTCGCGACGCGTCCGACGGTCGACAGTTCGCTGAACTCAGCCACCGCGGCAGACTCTAATCAAATGCTTGGCCCGCCTGACCGCCCGCCCGGGGTCAGGCAGGACTCGCGTCCGTCGCCCGCAGCGAGTCGGCATAGCCGAGCGGATCGGCGAAGAATCGCTGCGGGAGGACGCCCTGGTAACGGATCGCCTCGGCGACCGTGGGCCACCCGGCGTCCTCGGCGAGCCGGTAGCTTCGAACCGCCTTCTCGATCCGCTCGCCGGTGTCGCTGAAGTCATGGAATCGCATCAGGGTGAGCCGGGGGAAGTATCCGAACCGCACCAGCGGGCGAAGCACGAGGTTGGTCAGGACCGGGCAGTCGAACTTGGCCACCTCCGCCTTGACCTTGGGGCCGACCGTCATCTCCTGCTCGAACATGAGCGCCGTCTCGAACACCCGCTCGCGCTCGGCCCGCGGCAGCGACCTCCCCTCCCCACTTGCGTGGTGGACCCGGTTGAGAGCCTCGAGCAGCTCGGGCGGAAGCACCGCGTCGGCCCCCGCCGACCCGCCGTGTCGCTTCGAGAACCAGTAGTTCGTGTACGTGTCGATGAAGACCGAGCGGTTGGCCTCCTTGAACCCCTGCGAGAACTCGAACAGCATGTAGGCGCGGCTGGCCCGCTCGTCGCGGTCGTAGAAGTAGCGATAGGCGATCATGCGGCTGATCGCGCCGCGCCGCTCGTAGAAGCCGTAGGCCCACAGCGCCCCGTGGAGGGCCACCTCGGGGAAGGCATGGTTTCCGGCCGAGTCGACGAAGATCGAGTGGAGCAGCGCGACCCGCTGCGGCATGTCGCCCGGCCCTCCCGCGAGCCTCGTCGCCTGGTCTCGGATCCGCCGGTATGCGGCCACCAGGTCGGCCTCGGGCGATTCGGCCTCGGCGGCTCGGCTCGACGGCTCGCTCATGCCTCGCAGGATAGTCGCGCCCGGCGGGTCAGCCGCCCAGGGTGTTCAGCGCGTGCAGGTGGAACTCGGCCATCTCGACCAGGTCGGAGACCTCGATCGCCTCGTCGGCGCCGTGGGCGCCGCGCATGTACTCGTCGGGATCGGTGTGGAAGACGGGAGCGAACCCGTAGGCGACGGTGCCGTACCCGCGGCGCACCCAGTGCGAGTCGCTGAACCCGGGCGAGACGAAGGGCAGAAGCCGGGCGCCGAGGCGCTGGTCCACGTATTCGGCGATCAGCTCGTAGAGCGGCGTGTCGATCTCGGACTCGGTCCCGCCCGCGAGCGGCTCGAGCAACTCGACCTCGTAGCCGAAATCGTTTCCGAGCGCCGCGTGGACGTGATCTCGGATCTCCGACTCGCTCTGGCCCGCCAGTGCTCTGCAATCGCAGGTCAGGTCGACGAACGGCGGGATCACGTTGCTCGGCTCGAAGGTCTCGAGGCCCGTCGGGGTGACGGTCAACCGGGTCATCGCCGGCAGCAGATCGGCGAGGACGGGATGTTGCCCGGCCGCCCAGGAGATCGGGTCGGCCGCTTCGCCCGACGGGAAGCCGAAGGTGGCGAGCGCCTCCTCGGTCCGACCGCCCGACGGGCCCGGCGGGCGGTCCGCGCCACGGTTGGGCAGGAGGACGGCGGCGACCCAGGCGGCGACGGCCACGACGCCGGCGGCCACCAACA
>JBOGZB010000129.1:0-6439 GCA_050697175.1 Solirubrobacterales bacterium
ACCTCGGTTCGCGCGAGCGCGCGAACGGCTCGGTCGCGGCTGAGGCCGAGCCCGAGCGCCGCGGCGTCTTTCGCCGCCTCCGCGAGAGCCTCTCGAAAAGCCGCCAGGCGCTCGTCGAAGAGATCTCGGCCAGCCTCTTCGACCGGATCGACGAGGAAACCTGGGAGCGGCTCGAGGAGGCGCTGATCCTCGCCGACGTCGGGGCGCGGACGACCGCCGACGTGGTCGGCCGCCTGGAGACCGAGGTGGAGGGGGGAGGCGTGAGCGGCGCGGAGGCCATACGCGACCGGCTCGTGGAGCTGCTGGCCGAGGCCGCCGGCGCGGATGACGCCCGGGTCGACTTGAGGGCACGGCCGGCCGTCGTGATGGTCGTCGGCGTCAACGGCACCGGCAAGACGACCACGGTCGGAAAGCTCGCCTGGCATCTCGAGCGGGAGCTCGGGCTCTCGGTGATCGTCGCGGCCGCCGACACCTATCGCGCCGCTGCGATCGAGCAGCTCGAGAAGTGGGCCGAGCGGGCCGGAGCCGAGATCGTCCGCGGCAGCCCGGGCGGGGATCCGGGAGCGGTCCTGTTCGATGCGATCGCCGCGGGCCAGGCGCGCGGCGCGGACGTGGTGCTCGCCGACACCGCCGGGCGCCTCCACACGCACTCGAACCTGATGGCCGAGCTGGACAAGGTGCGCCGCGTGGCGGCGAAGCGGCTCGACGGGGCGCCGCACGAGACGCTGATCGTTGTCGACGCGACCACCGGGCAGAACGGCCTCCGCCAGGCGCAGGCGTTCGCCGATGCGGTCGACCTGACCGGTGTCGTCCTGACCAAGCTCGACGGCACGGCGAAGGGCGGCATCGCGCTCGCGATCAACGCCGAGCTCGAGCTGCCGGTGAAGCTGATCGGGGTCGGCGAGGAGCTCGAGGACCTCCGCCCATTCGACCCCCGGGACTTCGCCGCGGCGCTTCTCGACTAGGCGAGCGCAACGGGGCGCGTAAGCTGACGGGCCGTGTTCGATCAACTCTCGGATCGCCTCCAGGAGACGCTGTCGGGCGTTCGCGCGCGCGGCAAGCTGACCGAGTCCGACGTCGACGCCGCGATGCGCGAGATCCGCCTCGCGCTGCTCGAGGCGGACGTCAACTTCAAGGTCGTCAAGCAGTTCACCTCGCAGGTCAGGGAGCGGTGCCTGGGCGCGGGGATCCTCGACAGCCTCAACCCCGGCCAGCAGGTGGTGAAGATCGTCAACGAGGAGCTCGCCGAGCTGATGGGCGGCGCGAGCCGCGACCTCGCGTTCGCGGGCTCGGGCCCGACCGTGATCCTGATGGCCGGCCTCCAGGGCTCGGGCAAGACGACCGCCTGCGCGAAGCTCGCCAAGCTGCTCGCGAGCCAGGGCAAGGGCGTTGCGCTCGCGGCATGTGACACCCAGCGTCCCGCGGCGGTCGAGCAGCTCGTCACGGTGGGCGGGCAGGCTGGAGCGCGCGTCTACGAGCAGGGGACGGAGCGGCCGGCGACCGAGATCGCCGAATGGGCCCTCGGTCAGGCCCGAGGGGCGGGCGACGACGTCTTGATCGTCGACACCGCCGGCAGGCTCCACGTCGACGAGGAGCTGATGGACGAGCTGGCGGCGATCCGAAAGGCGACCAAGCCGCACGACATCCTCCTGGTGCTCGATGCGATGACCGGGCAGGACGCCGTCAACGTCGCCGAGGCGTTCGCCGAGCGCGTCGACTTCGACGGGGTGCTGCTCACCAAGCTCGATGGCGACGCTCGCGGTGGCGCGGCGCTCTCGGTCCGGGCGGTGACCGGCAAGCCGATCCTCTACGCGTCGACCGGGGAGAAGCTCGGCGAGCTCGAGCGCTTCCACCCGGAGCGGATGGCGGGCCGCATCCTCGGCATGGGCGACGTGCTTTCGCTGATCGAGAAGGCCGAGGAGGTGTCGGACCGCTCCCAGGCCGAGGAGCTCGAGCGAAAGATCCGCCGCCAGGAGTTCACGCTCTCCGACTTCCTCCAGCAGATGCAGCAGGTCCGCCGCATGGGCCCGCTCGGCAACGTGCTCGGGATGATGCCCGGGATGGGCAAGGCCATGAAGCAGATCCGGCAGGCCGACCTCGACGACCGCGAGTTGGATCGCCTCGAGGCGATCATCCTCTCGATGACCCCCCAGGAGCGCGCCCGGCCCCAGATGATCGACGGGTCGCGCCGGAAGCGAATCGCCCGCGGCTCCGGCACCACCGTGCAGGCCGTCAACCAGCTGATCAAGCAGTTCGGCCAGATGCGAAAGCTGATGGCCCAGCTCGCCAAGGGCAAGATGCCCGACCCCCAGCAACTCGGCCTCGGGTAACGGTCTGTAACCTCCGCGGCCGCAGATGGCGGTACGAATCAGACTCAGGCGAGTGGGCTCCAACAAGAACCCGATCTGGCGCGTGGTGGTCGCCGATCGTCGCGCACCCCGCGATGGGCGCACGATCGAGACGATCGGCCACTACAACCCCCAGACTGACCCGTCGACGATCGAGATCGACGTCGACCGCGCCCGCCATTGGCTCGTGCACGGAGCCAAGCCGACCCGCACGGTCGCCGGGCTGCTGCGGACGAAGGGCATCGAGACCGCCGGCGCTTGATGCGCGACCTGGTTGAGTTCCTCGCCCGGGCTCTGGTGGAGGATCCCGACTCCGTTCAGGTCGAGGAGGTGGAGGAGAACGGCGATCTCGTCCTCGAGGTCACCGTCGGCCCTGACGACCTCGGCCGCCTGATCGGCAAGGGCGGGCGAGTCGCTAACGCGATTCGCACGATCGCGAAGGCAGCGTCGACCGGCTCGGACAAGCGCGTGCTGGTCGAGTTCATTGAGGATTGACTTCTTCACCCTTTTCCCCGACTGGTTCGACTGGTTCGGAGCCCAGCGACACGTCCGAAACTCGGTCGAGAACGGGGACGAGCTCCGGTTCTTCGACTATCGAGACAGCACCCCTGTAGGGGGCGGCCAGGTCGACGACGCGCCCTACGGGGGTGGGCCGGGGATGGTTCTGCGGGTCGACGTCGTGGACGCCGCGCTTCGGGCCGCCTACGCCGATGGTCGCGAGCCGAGCCGGGTCGTCCTGCTGGCGCCGTCCGGACGGCGGCTCGACGACGCGCTCGCCTGTGAGCTCGCCGACGAGCCCCACCTGGCCCTGCTGTGCGGCCGCTACGAGGGGGTCGACGAGCGGGTCGCCGAGCATCTGGTCACCGACTCCGTGTCGGTCGGCCCCTACGTGCTGTCGGGGGGCGAGCTCGCCGCGATGGTCGTCGCCGACGCCGTGATCCGAAAGCGCCCGGGCGCCCTGGGCCACACCTCCAGCTCGGTCGAGGAGTCGTTCTCGGAGGCGCTCGGCGGGGGGCCTGAGTATCCGCACTACACGCGCCCCGCCTCCTACCGAGGCTGGGGCGTGCCCGAGGTGCTCGTCTCGGGCGACCACGCGCGGGTCCGCGAATGGCGCCTGGAACAGAGCCGCCGGCGGGCCGCGACGGACCGGGAGAGCTGAGCGCCGTTCGCTAATATGCCCCGGCTGCGCGGCCCTCGGGCTCGCGTCTTTTTCGGCCGAGCGTTCGGCCCAGATCCGGGGGCGGCGGATGCCCAGGCGCCCGTCCTCATCGAGAGCCCATGAGCACGATCATCGAGAGCATCGAGCAGCGACAGCTGAGGCGGGTGCCTCGGTTTGCGCCGGGTGACCGGGTGCGGGTGCACTTCCAGGTCATCGAGGGCACGCGAAAGCGCACCCAGGTGTTCGAGGGGGTGGTGATCGCCCGGCGCGGCGCCGGGGCCCGAGAGACGTTCACGGTCAGAAAGCAGTCGTTCGGGGTCGGCGTCGAGCGAACCTTCCCGGTCCACTCGCCGAAGATCGAACGGCTCGAGGTGGTCGCCAAGGGCGCGGTCCGCAGGGCGAAGCTGTACTACCTGCGCGGGCGGGTCGGCAGGCGCGCCAAGGTGGCCGAGCGGCGATGGGGGATCGAGGATGAACTGGTGCTGGCCGGCGACGCAGAGGCGACGGACTCCGAAGGGCTGGCTCAGAGCGAGGCGGATGCGGTGCCGGGGACCGAGTCAGAAGAGGCCGAGACGGACGTCGACGCGGATGCCGAGACGGACCAGGCGCAGGCAGGGGAAGCGGTCGAGGCTGACGCGCCTTCACAGGAGGGGGCGGAGGCCGAGGTCGAGGAGGAGAGCTCGTCCGACGAGGAATCCTCCGAGGAGCCCGAGGCTGAGGCCGACGGCTCTGAGGCAAACCCCTGATCCCCAAGCCGACAACGGGGCGAGGGGCGTTCATCGAGCTGGTAGTGATCGTCGCCCTCGCCGTCGGCCTGGCGCTGTTGATCCAGGCGTTCGTCGTCAAGCCCTACCAGATCCCCTCCGGATCGATGGAGCCGACCCTCGACCCCGGACAGCGCGTCCTTGTCGACCGGGTCACCTACCGGTTCACCGATCCCGCGATCGGCGACGTGATCGTCTTCCACCCGCCGGTCGGCGCCAACGCGGAGAAGTGCGGCGTTCACCGGACGGCCGGCGAGCCCTGCCCGACGCCGATCGACAAGGAATCGGACATCAACTTCATCAAGCGGATCGTCGCCGGGCCCGGCGACACGCTCTCGATCCGCCACGGGCATCCCGTCGTCAACGGCAAGGTCGCCCAGGAGGACTTCATCAAGCCGTGCCTGGGCGGCAACGAGTGCAACCTGCCGCACCAGATCACGATCGCCCCGGGGCACTACTTCATGATGGGCGACAACCGCGGCGCCAGCGACGACAGCCGCTACTGGGGGCCGGTGCCGCGCGCCTGGATCATCGGCCAGGCGTTCTTCACCTACTGGCCGCTCGATCGGGTCGGGTTTCTCTAGCCCCGCGCTGGCACGCGTTCCACCCGGCGTCTGGGTCATCATGCGGCGATCGTGGGACGGGCGAGCACAGCGACTTCGGCGGCGAGGGAGGCGGCCCCTGCCGACACGGCGCGCCGGCGAAGGCGTCGCCGCCGGGCGGCGCGTCTGTTCAAGTTCGACCGCTCGCTCGGGGCGCGGTTCGTGGCCGGCGCCGACGAGGCCGGGCGCGGCTCGCTTGCGGGGCCGCTGGTCGCCGCCGCGGTTCTGATCGACTATGAGCGGCTGGCGCTCCGCGACCGCCGCTCGCTTTCGGACCTCGATGATTCGAAGGTACGCTCCGCAGAGGAGCGCGAGGTGCTCTACCCGCTCGTGATCCGCGCCGCCGCCAAGGTGGCCGTGACGGTTCGGTGCGTTCGCGGGATCGACTCGCGCGGCCTTCACGTCACCAACCTGGCGGCGCTGGCGCGCAGCCTCGAGCGGGTCGCCGTGCCGGGCGCCGTCTGCCTGGTCGACGGCTTCTCGGTGCCGAGCTGTGCGGTGGAGCATCGCGCCGTGATCGACGGCGACGCGCGAAGCGCCGCGATCGCGGCGGCCTCGGTGATCGCCAAGGTGACCAGGGACCGCTACATGTGCCGGGTGGCCGACCGCTATCCCGAGTTCGGGTTCGCCGGCAACGTCGGCTACTCGACGCCGGGCCACCGGGCGGCGATCATGAAGCACGGACCGTCGCGGCTTCACCGCCTCTCGTTCCAGTCGATCGCCTACAGCCAGCTCGAGCTCGCCTGAGCGGCGCCGGGCGCTAGAAGGCGCCCGGCAGGTGCTCCCACTCGACCAGCTCGCCGCCCGGCCCGAGGCGGACCCCGACCACGTCGAAGCGGATCGCGGCGTGGGGAGGCACGGCGGCCCGGTGATCGCGAAGCCAGGCGAGGGCGAGCGCGCGGAGCTTCCGCTGCTTTCGGGGGCCGACGGCGAGCACGGGGCGCTCCGGCCCGGCGAGCGATCCGGCGCTTCGCGCCTTGACCTCGACGAAGACGAGCGCCCGGCCGTCGACCGCCACCAGGTCGAGCTCGCCGCGAACCTCGGAGGTGCGCTGATTTCGGGCCAGGGTTCGAAAGCCGTGGCGCTCGAGCCGCTCGGCGACCAGCTGCTCGGCGGCGCGCCCGAGGCGCTGGCGGGCTTTCGACATGGTCCGACGCTAAGGCCGACTCGCGCGTCCGGGTCGCCCGAATCGTCAGAGCACCGTCACCGATCCGGCACGGCTTGCGCGCGACACGCGCGCCGCCCGTTCATAGCCTCGAGACGTGCTCGCCGCCGCCCGCACCTTTGCGCTCGTCGGCGTCGAGGCCCGAGCGGTGCAGGTCGAGGTCCACGTCGGCCGAGGCCTTCCCGTCTTCTCGCTGGTCGGCCTGCCGGACGCGGCGGTTCGCGAGTCGCGTGAGCGGGTCCGAGCGGCGCTCGTCAACTCCGGCTTCGAGTTCCCGCAGCAGCGGATCACGGCGAACCTGGCGCCGGCCGACCTCCGAAAGGCGGGACCCGCATTCGACCTGGCGATCGCCGGGGCGCTGCTCGTCGCGTCAGGGCAGCTCGAGCCGAGTCGGCTCGATC
>JBOGZB010000130.1:0-3053 GCA_050697175.1 Solirubrobacterales bacterium
CCTCCGGGTCGCCGGGCGGAACCAGGCGCCCGGCGCCGAGCGCGGCCACCTCCGAGAAGCCGCCGACATCGCTCATCACGATCGGCTTGCCGAAAGCGAGGGCGGCGAACAGGACCCCGGACTGCTCAGCGTCGCGGTACGGGAGGACGACCAGGTCGGCTCGCCGAAAGTAGGCCGGGAGCTCGGAGTCGGGGAGGAACCTCGGGACGAAGCGGACCCGTCCGGGCGCCCTCTCGGCCTGAGCGCGCAGACCGTCGATCGTCATCCCGAGGGGCCGACCCACGACCCACAGCTCCGCCCCGTCGAGATCGGAGAAGGCCTCGACAAGGACGTCCACGCCCTTGTACGGGCGAATCAGCCCGAAGCACAGGATCACCGGCCCGTCCACGGCCGCGAGATCGCCCGGGAGCGGGTCCTCGTCGGGCAGGCGCGTCAGGTAGTCGAACGCCCCGTGCGGGATCGTTCGCACCCGATCGGGCGCGATCCCGGCGTCGCGGAGGCGCCTCGCGCCGTGCTCGGAAAGCGTCACCACGGCGTCCATGCGCTCCAGGAGCGCGCCCAGGCCGCGCGCCAGGCGCCGCTCGAGGTCATCGGCTCGGAGCACCCCGTGGGCCGTCATCACCCTGGGTCGGACGGGCGCGAGGAGCCGGCGGTCGAGCCCCGGCACGGGGAGCCATTGGTAGTGGACGACGTCGGCGGGGTCGCTGCGGAGCCGATGGCGCGCCATCCCGGCCAGGTGCGCGACGCCCTTTCGAAGGCGCGAGGGATGCGGGTCGGCCCCGAACTGCTCGGAGACCCGGTATCCGTCGGCGGCCGGGACCGGGCCGTGGGTGAACCGGCTCGTGACCAGCTCCACCTCGGCGCCCCGGCGGGCCAGGGCCGCGCAGAGCGACCGGTCATACGGCGGAGTGTAGGCGGGCGGATCGACGACCTGGACTCGCATGATCAGGGCTCCGGCGCACCCGTGGCCGCCGCCAACCGGCGGCTCCGGTACGTTCGATGATTGTGGCGATGGAGCTCTCCTACTGCGTGGTCAACACCAACGGGCGCGAGCTCCTGCTCAGCTGCCTGGAGGCGATCGAGCGCACCCATCCGGCGGGGGTCGGGCACGAGGTCCTGGTGCTCGACAACGGATCGGACGACGGCTCGGCCGCCGCGGTCGCCGAGCGCTTCGGCGACGTCCGGCTGATCGCCCGGCGGCGGCGAGCCGGGCTGGCCGAGAACAACTCGATGCTCCTCTCGGAGGCCCAGGGGCGCTTCTGCCTCCTCCTCAACGAGGACTCCGAGGTGCTCGACGGCGCCGCCGCGGCGCTGCTCGCTGTGATGCGGGCCGATCCCGGGGCCGCGGCGGCGGGGGCGCAGCTCGTCGACCCCGATCGGCGGCCGATTGCCTGCGCGTGGCGATACCCCGGCCTGGGGACGGCCTTCGCCCAGGCCCTGTTTCTTCACCGCCTGCTGGTCACGCAGAGCGGCAGCGGGCGAGGCGAGGAGGCTCGCGAAGTCGGCTGGGTCCAGTCGTGCACGATGCTCGTCAGGCGGTCGGCGGCCGAGCAGGTCGGCTACCTCGATCGCGACTTCTTCGTCTACTCGGAGGAGGTGGACTTTCAACGGCGGATGCGCGGCGCGGGATGGACCATCCTCCACGTCCCGGCGGCGGCGGCGATCCACCACGAGCAGCTCGCCACCGACCGCTCGGGCGCCGAACGGCGGATCGTCCAGTTTCACCGCGGCAGGGACACCTACATGCGAAAGCACCACTCCGCGGGAGTCGTGCTCGCTTGTCGCCTGATGTGGGCCTGGTCGTACCTGGTCCGCGCCCTCGCCGCCGTCGTGATCGCCGACCGCGACCCGCGCCGCTACCTGGCCCACGCACGTCAGGCGCTTCGCCCGGCCCGGGGCGTCGGCATGCGAGAGGCGGCCGACGCATACAACCGCCGGCTCGACGCCGTCGAGCTCGACGATGAGGGCGCGGATCAGGTCCCCGGGCGATCCTCGTCCCGAGCGACGGCCTCGTAGATCTCGGGCCCGAGCCGCGGCTCGGGCCGCTCGTCGTCGCTCGTCGCCGTCCTGAGGCTGCGGGCGCGCGCCGCGATCGCCGAGGGACGCAGGAGCTCCGCGAGCCGAACGCGCTCGTCCTCGTGCAGGAAGCCGAAGGCGAACAGGACCGCCGGATAGGCGAGCCATACCGCGGTGCGGCTCGCGAGGCCGGCCAGGCCGGCAGTCGGAAGCAGGACCTCGCCGCCGCCGGCGAGCGCCGCCGCCGAAAGCAAGACGAGCGAAAGGCGCCGCCACTCGTACGGCACCGGGAAGAGCCGTTGGGTGAACGCGTACATCAACACCAGCACCACCACGTAGCTCGCGACGAGGGCGATGCCCGCGCCGACTATTCCCTGGGATGGCACCAGCGCGAGATTCAGCGCGAGGTTGGTGGCCACCGCGGCGATCGTGGCCGGAAAGCTGAACTCCGTGCGGCCCGTCCTGCCGAGGATCACGACCATCGCCAGGTAAAGGGCATACAGGGCGATTCCGGTCGCCAGCAGGCCGATCGCCTTGTATGAGGCGAAGAAGTCCGGCGCGGCGAGCAGTCGCACGATCCACCGCGACTCGAGCCACAGGCCCGTGACGGCGAAGGCGAGCAGGGCGGCGAACCAGGTGAATATCGCCGCGTAGGCTCGGCGCGCCTCGTCGTCGTCGCGGATCGAATAGGCAAGGGGGGGCCAGGCGAGCTGGAATCCCCGCGCGAGCACCTGCATCCCCTGGGCGAACTTGATCGCCAGCGCGTAGAGGCCCGCCTCGGCGAGACCAACCGTCCGGGCGATGATGACCCGGTCGAGGAAGTTGAGCGAGTACAGCGACAGCTCCGCCGGCATGGTCGGGAGGCCGAACCGGAACATCCGCCGCAGCAGGGGGCGGTCGGGGAGAAACGAGAGCCGCCGGCGCTGGCGCCACAGCATCCAGACCGCGAACAGGGCCCCGGTCCCGTAAGTGCCCAGGAGGATGCCCTCGGCTCGCTCCCCCTGGACCACGACCAGCCAGACGGTGAACGGGATCGT
>JBOGZB010000131.1:0-8684 GCA_050697175.1 Solirubrobacterales bacterium
ATGAACATGAAGGAGGACGACTACATCGCCCACCTTCATATCTGTTCGACCCACGACTTCCTCCTCTTCTTCACCAACCGCGGGAAGGTCTACCGGCTGAAGGTCTACGAGCTGCCGGAGGGCTCGCGAACCTCGAAGGGGAAGGCGCTGGTCAACGTACTGCCCCTGCGGGACGGCGAGAAGGTGATGGCGGTGATCCCCACCCGCGACTTCAAGGAGGACAAGTACCTCGTCTTCGCGACCTCGAAGGGGCTCGTCAAGAAGACCGAGTTCGTCGCCTACAACACCCCGATCCGCGCCGATGGGATCATCGCGATCAAGGTTCGCGACGGCGACGAGCTGGTCCAGGTGCGACTCACGTCGGGCAAGGACGACCTGCTCCTGGTCTCCAAGTCCGGGCACGCGTCGCGGTTCAGCGAGACGGCGGTCCGGGCCATGGGACGCGACACGTCGGGCGTCAAGGGGATGAACGTCGCCTCGAAGTTCGCCGGGCAGACGAACCGGGTCCTCGCGATGGACGTCGCGAAAGACGACTCGGAGCTCTTCGTCGTGACCGAGAACGGCTACGGCAAGCGCACCGCGGTGGCCGAGTACCCGGTCAAGGGACGCGGCACGAAGGGCGTTCTGACCATGAAGCTGACGACCAAGAAGGGCGGCCTGGCCGGAGCGCTGATCGTCCGGGAGCACCAGGACCTGCTGTTCATCTCCCAGAACGGCATGGTGCAGCGCACCAACGCGGGAGGGATCTCCCAGATGGGCCGCGCGACCCAGGGGGTCCGGGTGATGAACATGAAGGAGGACGACCGGGTGAGCGCCGTCGCCCTTGTCGTCGAGTCCGGGGCATCGGTCGCCGAGGAGGTCGAAGAGGTCGCGGAGGCCGCGGCCGACGGGGCGAGGCCCGCCGACGTCGTCGACGCAACGACTCCCGAAGAGCCGGTCGACGGCCAGCCTGGCTGAACGGCCGGCCCGCGGATAGGGTGCGGGTATGGAGCAGCTGCGCGACCTGAACGCCCTCGTCACCGGCGCCGGCGGCGGCCTGGGCGAGTACATCGCGCGTGCGCTGGCGGCCGAGGGGGTCAACCTCGCGCTAACCGACCTGCCCGGAGTCCCACTCGACGAGCTGGCCGAAGACCTCCGCCGCACCGGAGTGCGGGTCGAGCACACGCCGGCGGACCTCGCCGACGCGGCCGATCGGGCGAGGCTCGTCGAGTGGGCCGCGGAAGCCCTCAGCCAGATCGACGTGCTCGTCAACAACGCCGGGATCGAGTTCGGGGGCCCGTTCGCGGCGACCACCGAGCCGGAGCTCGAGGCGATCGTGACCGTCAACCTGCTCGCGGTGATGGACCTGACCCGGCTCGTCCTCCCCGGCATGCAGGAGCGAAGCCGAGGCCACATCGTCAACATCGCATCGCTCGCCGGCAAGGCGCCGTCGGCCTACCTCGCCTCCTACTCGGCGACCAAGCACGGCGTCGTCGGGTTCACCCACTCGCTTCGTGCCGAGCACGGGGCCGAGCCGGTCGGGTTCACCGCCGTCTGCCCGGTGTTCATCAGCCGGGTCGGGATGTACGGCCGGCTCGAGGATCAGATCGCCCCGGGCCCGAACCCGCTCGGCACGCTGCCCCCCGAGCGAGTGGGTTCGGCGGTGGTTCGCGCCCTGCGCGGCAATCCCGCCGAGGTGATCGTCGCCAGCGCGGCGCTGCGACCGATCATCTGGCTGTACTGGATCTTCCCCGGCCTTACGACGAGGCTGGCCCGCAACCGCCGCTCGATCGACTTCGCCGAGCGCTTCGCGAAGGCGCGCGGGCGCCTCTGAGCGAGCATCCCGTCTCGCCGCCGGTTCTGCTTCAATCGGTGGACCGGAGAAAGGAGGTGGTCCTAACTTGATTCACATGATTCTCGGGACACCGGAGGTGCAGGGCCGCTAGGTAGGCCGTGCGGGCCGCCCGGCGGAATCCAACCCGGGCACCGACGCGACAAGGAGGTGGGGAGCATGTCCCGCCCCGCCGTCAATCCCGGTCGCGTTTCTCTGAGCCGCACGTTGAGCCGGGGCCGCCTCGTTCACTCGGGGCGGCCCCGGGCTCTTTGCGGGCTCGGCGAGGGGTCGCTCAGGCGGCGACGAGGTAGGGCTTCCAGGCGACCGGGATGCGCGGGCTGGCGAGCCGGATGAACACCGTCGGGCCAGGCGGGCGTGGATGGTTCCGCGGGTGCATGCGCGCCTCGCGCGGGGTCAGGTTTCCCTTCTTGCGGTTGCAGGGCGCGCACGAGGCGACGATGTTCTCCCACACCGATTGCCCGCCCCTGCTGCGGGGGATCACATGGTCGACGGTCAGCCCGCCGGACTGGTGCCCGCAGTACTGGCAGGTCCAGGCGTCGCGCGCCAGCACCGCCCTGCGGGTGATCTTGCGGCGATGCACGTCACGCGGGATCCTGACGTAGCGGATGAGGCGAATCACGCAGGGGCGCTTGAAGACCAGACGCTCGGAGTGGAGCGCGCCCTCGCCCGGCTCGAGGATCTCGGCCCGCTCCTTGAGCACCAGCACCGCCGCACGGCGGATGTTGCAGACGTTGATCGGCTCGTAGCTGGCGTTCAGGACGAGCACCCGGCCGCCGATCCCACGATGCGGCCCGCGCCCGTTGGCGCCACCTCCCGCGACTCGCGCCGCCGACATCCCCGCGGGCCCCGAGTCACTGGCCCCCCGAAGCCCTACGTGAGGGTCAGCCGGCGTCTCCATAGCGCCAAGATTGTAGACGGCGGGTCTGGCCGCCCGGCACGCTAGGCGCCGGGAATGCCCTCCGCGGCGATCGGGTAGCTGCCCAGGATCCGGACCGACTCCGCCTCGCCGCGCAGGGCCTCGATCGCCTCGGCCACGATCGGATCCTCGGCCGATCCCTCGAGGTCGACGAAGAACATGTACGTCCCCAGCCCGCTGCGTCGCGGACGCGACTCGATCCGGGTCAGGTTCACCTCGCGACTCGAGAACGTGGTCAGCGCGCCGACCAGGGCGCCGGGATGGTCGGCCCCGAGCTCGGAGAAGACCAGCGTCGTCCGCCAGGCCCCGCCCCCCGAGGCCCGGGTCCCCTCGGGGGCGATCCACACGAACCGGGTCACGTTGTCCGCGTGGTCCTCGACCCCCTCTCGAAGGACCACGGCGCCATAGATCGGGGCGGCCGACGCGGCCCCCAGAGCCGCCCAAGGCTCGGGGCTCACCGAGACCTCGCGGACCGCCTCGGCCGTGCTGGCGGCCGCCCTGACCGTTGCCCCGGGCAGATTCTCGCGAATGAAGCGAGCGCACTGGGCGCTCGCCTGCGGGTGCGAGAGGACCACCTCGATCCGTTCCAGCGGGAGCTCGACGCGGGCGATCAGGCTGCTGTGGATCGGGTGGTCGTGCTCGCCCGCGATCGTGATCGGAAACCCTTCGAAGGCGAGCGTGTCGAGGGTCGTGCGCACCGAGCCCTCGAGCGAGTTCTCGAACGGGACCAGCGCCCTCTCGACCTCACCCTCGGCGACCGCCCGGATGGCGTCGTAGACGGTGGGCGCCGGGCGCGCGTCGACCGGCTCGCCCGCGACGGCCGCCCGGAGGGCGTCGTCGGAGAAGGTTCCGGCCGGCCCGAGGAATGCGACGCTCACGCTCACGCGGTGATTATCGTCGCCTCGCGATGCGCCTCGAGGCGACCTGACCCCGCCGCTACCGGAAGGTGACCGTGTAGGTCAAGCGGTTGTTGTTGGTGATCCGCTCGCCCGGCACCGGCTCGACCGTCACCTCGAGGGTCAGCTGCGTGTTCTTCTCGGGCGGGGGCTTGACCGGAATCGAGGCCGTCTGGATCGACCCTGCCGTGAGGCGCGGGATGGTCGACGTCCCGGTGATCGTCTCGGCACCGCCCGTGAGCTGGAAGTCGACCGCCACCGCGCTCTCGTCGGCGCTCCCCTGATTCTGCACCTGGGCCTCGAGCTCGGGCCTCCCGGTGCCGCTGATGGTGGCGGGCGTGTTGGGATCGAGCGTGGTGTTGCCGGGCTTGACCGTAGTCTGAAGGAGGGCGAGGCCATGGCTGCCGCTGGTCGCCTTGCCCGCCGACACCTGAGCAAGCGCGGTCGAGACCTGGAGCGGGTCCAGCCATCGCTGCGGGTCGGTCATGAAGACGCTGTCGGGAACCGTCGCGCTGATCCCCTGGTTGTCGAGCTCGGCGTTGATCTGCCCCTCGGCGAGCCGGTAGAGGACATCGCTCGCCAGGAAGTACTGCATGTACCCGGAGATCGACCTGACGGCGGCGTTTCGCTGCGGCCCTGGGTCGCCGACCGCCGCCTTCATCTGATTGGAGATCCCGGTCAGAGCGTCGCGCCGGAGGTCGAAAGCCTGGTTGAGCTGGTTCTGGGCGTCGTCGAGCCCCCCCGGGGTGTCGAGCGCGTGGACGCGCGCGTCGAGTCCCTCGGCGGTGCCGCGATCGGCGGCGATCTGCGCCTCGAAGCTCAGCGGGGTCAGGTTGCCCGGGTCGCTGAGGCGGCCGAAGAACTCCTTCGAGAGCTGGTTGGACTGAGTCGCGATGGCGGTCAGGTCGGAGGCATAGTTCTCATAGCTGCGCTGCTTTCGCGCATTGAGGCAGCCGCGGACCCCGAGCACGACCAGGATCAGCACCAAGACGAGGACGCCGACGCCGATCGCCCGGCGCGCCATGATCTGGCGCTGCCGATCGGGCACGCGCCGCGAGGGCGACCGGCCGGCGCCCGATTCCGCTAGCGGTTCGTCCTCGTCTCCGAATGCCAAAGCTGAACCCCGTTGGGTGCCTTCAACGCCGAGAGTATGACCCCTGCCCCGGGCGCGTAGGTCGACCGCGACCGGCCGGGCAGGGTACGGGCGACCGGCGGCGAAGCTGAATTCGGAGATGGTGGGCGACCTGGTGATGGAGCGGTTTCGGATTCTCGAGCGGGTCGGCTCGGGGGGAATGGGCACCGTCTATCGGGCCTTCGACGAACGCCTCCAGCGACAGGTGGCCGTGAAGGAGATTCCCGCCGCCGACGCGGGCCGCATCCTTCGCGAGGCCCAGGCGGCCGCCCGGCTCAACCATCCGGGCATCGTGACGCTGTATGAGCTCGGGTCCGAGCGCGGCCGCGCCCTTCTGGTCAGCGAGCTGGTCGACGGGGCGACGCTCGCCGAGCTCGCCGAGGCGGGCGGCCTGTCCGATCGCGAGGTCGCCGGGTTCGGCGCCGACATCTGCGACGCGCTGATCCACGCGCACGCTCGCGGGGTGATCCACCGCGACGTCAAGCCCCACAACGTGATCGTTCAGGTGGACTCCGGCGCGGGCCGCCGAGCGAAGCTGATGGACTTCGGGATCGCCTCGCTGGCCGGGGCCCCGGCGCTGACGGCGACGGGCGAGGTCGTCGGGACGCTTGCCTACATGGCCCCCGAGCAGGCCGAGGGCGAGGTCGCCGAGGAGGCGGCCGACGTCTACTCACTCGCCCTGACGCTGTATGAGTGCTGGGCGGGCGTCAACCCGGTCGCCCGTCCGACGCCCGTCGAGACCGCCCGCGAGATCGGCAACCCGCTGCCCGAGTTGCACGAATACCGCCCCGATCTGCCGGATCGGCTCGCGGACGGAATCGATGCCTGCCTCGATCCGGACCCGTACCTTCGACCGTCGCTGGGCGAGCTCCGCGGCGACCTCGAGGGCGTGATCGGCGCCCTCGACGACGGATCCGTCCCCTCACCCTCCGAGGAGGAGGGCCCCGCGATCGGCGCCCCGGCCCTCCGGATCGCCCAGCTCCTCGCGCTCTGCCTCTGGGGGGTGACCGTGGCCGCGATCTCCGCGGCTGCGGGGCGGCCCGGGCTGGCGCTGATCCTCGGCGTCCTGAGCGCCCCGGCGATCCTGGTCGCGACGCGGCTGCCTTGGGCCGCGGTGCCGGCCCTCGCGCCGGTGCTCGGCGTCCTGTCGGCGGCTCCGCTTTACCCGGTGGTCGCCGGGTCGCGCGGGACGACGGTTGAGCGAGCCGTGATCGGGATGCTCGGATGGTGCTGGCTGCTGGTCGCCGCCGGCGCCGCCGGCGTCGGCTCCAGGCTCGGCGTCGTAGGGGTCGCCGCTCCCGGCTGGAGCCGCTCCACCGGACTCGCCGCGAGCGAGGTGCTGGCCCCGCTGGCCGACCCGCAGGCCCTGCTCGGAGCCGCCGTCTTCGCCCTCGCGTCGGTCTCGCTCGGGCTCATCCTCCGGGCCCCCCACATCGCCCTGGCCCTGCTCGGAGCCCTGCTCTGGTCGGCCGCGCTCGAGGCGTGCCTGCGCGCCGTCGCCGGAGGGGCGCTCGCAGGCCGCCCGGCCCTGCTGGCGGTCGGGGCCGTCGCGGTAGTGATCGGCGACTTTCGGCGTCGCGCTCCGGGCCGCGCTCCGCGGATGGCTCCGATTCCCGACCTGCGGCTCCCCTTCCGTGGCCGCGCCGCCGGCGGCGACACCGCGATCTCGGGTCCCTGACCCGGTGCCTGCACCGCGCCGCGTGGTCCAGAACTTTTCGGCGGCGACCACCTAGGATTGGCCCCCGCGCGCGGCTCCGAGCCGCCGCTTTCACCTGCGTTCCCGATGACGGAGGGCCTCAGATCAGCGTTCTGCGAAACCTGGAGCAGCGGATAGAGAACCTCGTCGAAGGGGCGTTCAGTCGCGCCTTCTCGTCGCAGGTTCAGCCGGTCGAGATCGCCCGCAAGCTGGCGAAGGAGATGGACGCTCATCGAACCGCCTCAGTGGCCCGGGTGTACGTGCCCAACCAGTACACCGTCTGGCTCTCCGACGAGGATCGTCGGCGGCTGGAGGGATATGAGCGCTCGTTGGAACAGGAGTTGTCCGGGTACCTGCTGGAGCACGCGCGCCGCCACGACTACGCGCTGCTCACCCGGCCGAAGGTCGATCTGGAGACCGACGAGCGCCTCCGACTCGGCGAGTTCGGGATCCAGACGCGCCTCGTCAAGCCCCCGGCTCGCCAGGGCGAGGAGCCGTCCCAGGGCGAGCAGGGACACACGATGGTCTACACCGCGCCGCCGAAGCAGACCCGGCGCGATCGCCGGCGCCCGGAGGGCAAGCTGGTCGGCACCAAGGCGATCGTCACGCTCGACGATCGCCGCTACGTGCTCGACGGCCCGGTTGCGGTGCTCGGGCGGTCTCGCGAGTGCGACTGCGTGCTCTCGGACCCGAACGTCTCAAGAAGGCACGCCGAGCTGCGTCGCGGGCAGACCGGCGACTGGCAGGTCGTTGACCTGGGATCGACGAACGGGATCAAGGTCAACGACCGCCAGGTCGATCGATCGCGCCTCTCGCCGGGGGACGAGGTCACCCTCGGGACCACAAGGTTCACCTTCGACATCGAGCAATAGCCCCGGATGGACACCGAGCCGATCGCGGTAGCGCTCAAGTTCGGCTTCCTGGCCGTCTTGTACCTGTTCCTGTTCTGGGTCGCCCAGTCCGCGTTTCGCGAGCTTCGACGCAGCACGGCACCGGCTCCCGAGGCGACCGGGATCCACCCGATCGGTCCCGGGGGGAGGGCTGCTGCGACCGACGCCTGGCTCGTCGCAACCGCCGGGGGTGGGCTCGACGCCGGCGAGCGCTTCGACCTGTTCGGGGGGCTCTCGATCGGCCGGTCCACCGATGCCGACGTCCGAATCGAGGACCGCTACGCATCCGGGATCCACGCCCGCGTCTACTCCCGCGGGGCCACCTACTACGTTGAGGACATGAACTCGACCAACGGGACGCTTCTGAACGGGGAGCGCCTCGATGGCGAGGCGGAGCTCAAGGACCTCGACCAGCTGCGAATCGGCGGCACCGAGTTCCGCTTCGAGCTCGACGTGCCCGAGAGCTGATGCTGAGAATCGTCGAACAGGCGCAACGCTCCGACACGGGGCGGCAGCGAGACGCGAACGAGGACTCCTACTTCGCCCGAGCTCCGGTCTTCGCCGTGGCTGATGGCATGGGCGGCGCCCAGGCCGGCGAGGTAGCTTCGCGGCTCGCCGCCGAGTCGTTCGAGTCGGCGGAGCGAAGCGGCGAGTCCCCCGAGGCCTACCTGCGCTCGATCGCCACGGCCGCCAACGCGCGCATCCACCGCCTCGCTCAGACCGACTCGACTCGCTCGGGCATGGGCACGACGCTGACCGCCGCCCTGGTCGAGGACGACGAGGTCGGTTTCGCCCACGTCGGCGACAGCCGCGCCTATCTGTTCCGCGACGGCGAGCTGAAGCTGCTCACCTCTGACCACTCGCTGGTCGAGGAGCTCCGGCGCCAGGGCCGGCTCACGGACGAGCAGGCCGAGGACCATCCACAGCGCTCGATCATCACCAGGGCGCTCGGACCGGAGGTCGAGGTCGAGGTCGACACGATGACCCACCAGGCCCGGCCCGGGGACGTCTACCTGCTCTGCTCGGACGGTCTCACCACGATGATGCCGGACGATCGGATCGCGTCCGTGCTCGCCTCGACGCCGAGCCTCGACGCCGCCGCCGAGCGCCTGGTGCGCGAGGCCAACGAGGCGGGCGGGCGGGACAACATCACCGTGGTCGCGTTCCGCCTCGAGGAGGCGCCCGCGACCGCGAGGGCGGGGGACGGAGCGACGCTCGTCGGACCCTCCGCCGAGGACGCCGGCCTGACCGCGGAGCGCGTCCGATCGGAGGCAGGGCGCCGCGGATCCGAGCGGGGGCTCGGGGGCGCCGCGGCCACCC
>JBOGZB010000132.1:0-2957 GCA_050697175.1 Solirubrobacterales bacterium
GTCGAAACCCCTGCATCCGGCGGATGATCCTACCCTAGCCCGGGGCGCGGCGCGCCCGGGTCGATGAAGCGGACTAGCACTGGGGCGGGCCCTTCGGACCCTGGCGACCGCGCAGGGCCGCGGCGGCGTTGCGGGCCACCGCGCTGACCGCGTCGTAGGCGCCGGCGGCATCGCCGTCGGTCTCGGCGAAGACGCCGATCACGTAGCCCCCGCTGTCTGCGTCCCCCACCACCCCGTACTGGAGTGCCGTGTACCCGGTGGCTCCCCGCTCGGGCCCCCAGCCCGCCTTGAAGCGAACACCCTTGAATCGGGCCAGGGGCAGGCCCCAGCCGGAGCCTCCGACCGGGGTCACCGCACCCATGTCGGCGAGGATCAGGCGGGTGTCGGCGCCGTCGGCCAGGCAACCGTTGGCGAGCTGCCGGTAGAACAGCGCCGCCTGGCGCGGGGCCCATTCGGTCTGGCCGTAGCTCGAGAACCCGGGCCGGGTGACTTCCCCGTTCACCTTCGTCGTCCGGTCCCCGGCCTCGACCAGGATCATCTGCATCGCAGCGGTGGCCTGGGGCATCGAGCCCAGCTCGCCGAAGAGCTGTGCCGCGGCCTCGTTGTCGGAGTTCTCGATCGCCCGCGAGATCAGGTCCCGCTCGGACGCCGTGGGCGCCCGGCCGCCGGCCAGATCCCCGGCGCGGCGCGCCTTCAGCACCGCGACGGCGATCACCGGCTTGATCGTCGACCACGCGTGGGGCGCCTTCGAGGCCCCGAACGCCTTGATCGGCCCTCCGGCGAGCGGGGCGACCACCACTCCAACGCGGCTCGGATCCGAGCCGGCCAGCGCCTTGCGCTCGAAGTTCGCCGGCAGGAGCGCCGGCGCTGCGGGGCCAGAGCCGCCGTGGTCCACGCCGCCGCCCCGGCCCTGCTGGGTGGACGTCTGATGACCGACCGTCGGCGGAGCGGTGCCGGTCGAGTCGCCGCCACCACAGCCGACCGCAAGCGGCGCCGCGAACAGCGCCGCAGCCGCGACGGCGCTGCGAAAGTCGGCGATCACGAGCGCGTGAGCCTACCCGCCGCGGGGCCGATCGGCCGGCGCCCTACCGGATCTTGTCGTAGAGGCTGAAGATCGGGAGGTACATCGAGATCACGATGAAGCCGACGATGCTGCCGACGAAGATGATCATCAGGGGCTCGATCAGGGCGGTGAGGGACTTGATCTTCGCGTCGACCTCGGCCTCGTAGAACTCGGCGATCTTGGTCAGCATCGTCTCGAGCTGGCCGGACTCCTCGCCCACCGAGACCATGTGCTCGACCATCGGAGGGAATATCTCGTGCTCGGAGATCGGCTGGGCGATCGTTCCTCCTCGCTTCACCGATGCGTAGACGTCGTCCATGGCGCGCGAGACGACCGAGTTTCCGGACGTCTCCCCTGCGACGTCGATCGCCTGCAGGATCGGCACGCCCGAGGCGACCATCCCAGAGAAGGTTCGCGACCAGCGAGCGAGCGCGACCTTTTGGACCACGTCGCCGATCTTTGGGACCCGGAGCTTGATCTGGTCCCATTGATGGCGACCGCGCTTGGTCTTCTTCCAGCGCAGGAACGCGTACGTGGCGGCGGCGCTCGCGCCGATCAGGATGTACCAGTAGTGGGTCACGAAATTTGACACGCCGACCGTGATCTGGGTCATCAGCGGGAGGCTGGTGTCGGCGTTCGGATTGTCGGAGGCGATCTCCTTGAAGATCCCCACGAACACCGGCACGATGATCGCGACGACCAGGATCATCACCACCGTCGCGAGGCCGAACACCACCGCCGGATAGGTCATGGCCGAGCGCACCTGGCGTCGCAGGGCGTCGAGGCGCTCGAGCTGCGTGGCGACCCTGTCGAGCGCTTCCTCGAGGCGGCCGGAGCCCTCTCCCGCACGGACAACGGAGCGGTAGAGGGGGTCGAAGACCCCGGGCTCGGACTCCATCGCCTGGGCGACCGAGCTTCCAGACTCGACGTCCTCGCGGACCGAGACGATCGCCTTTCGGAGCATCTCGTCCTCGGTCTGGGCCTCCAGCGTGTAGAGCGATCGAAGCATCGGCATACCCGAGGAGATCAGGGTCGCGAACTGGCGCGAGAAGACCGCCAGCGCGCGGGCGTTGACGCTTTTGAAGCGCTGGAAGATGCTCTCGAGCTTCAGCGCCTCGTGCTTCTCGGAGATGTCGAGGACGATCAGGCCGCGCTGGCGAAGCTGCTCGGAGACGACGTTCTTGGACGTCGCCTCCATCTCTCCCCGGGCCGGCACTCCGGCCAGGTCCACGGCGCGAAAGGCGAAGTTGCTCATTCCCGCCCCCTGCCCGCGGTCAGGCTGCCGCCGGGACCGAGTTCATGGTCGCCGCCCCGCCCAGCAGCCGCTTCAGCTCCTCGGGGACCGACGAGCGCTGATCGGCGAGCGACCGCGTCACCTTCCCCGCCCGCACGAGCTGCGCGAGGTGGGCGTCCATCGTCTGCATGCCCACCGACCCCGAGGTCTGAAGCGCCGAGTAGATCTGATGGGTCTTGCCCTCTCGGATCAGGTTCCTGATTGCCGGGGTCGGGACCATCACCTCGCAGGCGACGATCCGGCCCGAGCCGTCGGCGGTCGGCAGGAGCTGCTGGGTGACGATCCCCTGAAGGGCGATCGAGAGCTGCATCCTCACCTGCTGCTGCTGGTGGGGTGGGAAGACGTCGATGATCCGGTCGACGGTCTGCGCCGTGGACTGGGTGTGCAGGGTCGCGAACACCAGGTGGCCCGTCTCGGCGGCGGTCAGGGCGGTCGAGATCGTCTCGAGGTCGCGCATCTCGCCGACCAGGATCACGTCGGGGTCCTGGCGCAGGGCCGAGCGCAGCGCGGCGGCGAACGAGCGCGTGTCCACCTCGACCTCGCGCTGGTTCACGATCGATTTCTTGTCGCGGTGCAGGAACTCGATGGGGTCTTCGATGG
>JBOGZB010000133.1:0-2335 GCA_050697175.1 Solirubrobacterales bacterium
ACGTTCGACTTCGAGGCGCTCCGGGCGATGGTGACGGGGGCCGGCGAGAAGTCCTACGACGCGTCGATGCTGGGCTCGTTCGCGGCGATCGGCGGCGCGCTGGTGTTCTGCGGCGCGATGGGGAAGAGCGCGCAGTTCCCGCTCCACGTCTGGCTGCCCGACGCGATGGAGGGCCCGACGCCCGTCTCGGCGCTGATCCATGCGGCGACCATGGTGACGGCGGGCGTCTACCTGATCGCCCGCACCCACATCCTCTTCGTGCTCGCCCCCACGGCCGCCGACATCGCCGCGTTCATCGGTCTCGCGACCCTGATCTTCGCCGCCACGGTGGCGCTCGTCGTCACCGACCTGAAGCGGATCATCGCCTACTCGACGGTGAGCCAGATCGGCTACATGATCGTCGGCGTCTCGATCGGCGCCTACGGCGCCGGCCTCTTCCACCTGATGACCCACGCCTTCTTCAAGGCGCTCCTGTTCATGGCCGCGGGCTCGGTGATCTCGGCGATGGCGGGGACTCAGAACATCGACCGGATGGGCGGACTTCGCCGCGCGATGCCGTTCACCACGACCCTGTTGATCGTCGGGGCGCTGGCGCTCGCGGCCTTCCCCGGAACGTCGGGGTTCTTCTCAAAGGACGAGATCCTCGTCTTCGCAGCCCAGCGCGGCGGCTTCTACTGGATCTTCACCTACACGGGGTACCTGGCCGCCTTTCTGACCGCCGTGTACGCGTTCCGGATCGTCTTCCGGGTGGTCTGGGGAGAGCCCTGCGAGGAGGCGCGCGAGCTCGAGCAGGGTCACCTCGCCCACGCCCCGCCCGAGAACCCGCTCAGCGGCGAGACCGAGGACACCGACGTCGGATTCCCCGGAGCCGACCACCACATCGCCGAGCGCGACTGGCCGATGCGCACCGCGATGGCCGTGCTCGGGTTCGGAGCGATCTTCGCCGGCCTGGTTCAGGTCCCGGGGGTGACCGACCTGATCAACACGTTCCTGCGGCCCACCTTCGTCGACTCGCCCTTCGAGAGCATCGCCGTCCCCGACTCGGCCGCGTATCGCGGCCTCGCGGTCGGCGGGCTGCTCTCGATCGCGGGGATCGCGCTGGCCTACCTGGTCTGGGTCGTTCGCCCGGGAACCTCCGCCGCGCTGATCAGGCGACTCGGGCCGCTCCACACCTTCCTGGTCAACAAGTGGTACTTCGACGAGCTCTACGACGCCGTCCTCTACCGGCCGCTGATCGCGACCGGCAGGTTCGCGAACGACGTCTTCGAGCGGTTCGTCGTCCAAGGGATCGTCTCCGCCACGGTCGACGCCGTCCGCGGCGTCGGGGTGATCGTCCGAGGAGCCCAGTCGGGCTTCGTGCGCGCCTACGCCCTGCTCCTGATCGGGGGCTTCGCGGCGCTCGGCCTCTACTTCCTGATCGTCAGCTCATGAGCCCTCGCCCAAAGCCGGCGCCGAGGCGCGATGTGGGGGCGAAACCGTGATCCAGGTGCTGCTCTGGCTGCCGGTGGTCGTCGGGCTCGCCTGCTTCGCGCTGCCGCGGCGAGCGGTCCCGGCGATCGCCACGCTCGGGGCCGTCGCAGTGCTCGGGCTGGCGATCGCGGTGGTCGCCGGGTTCAACCCCGCCGACCCCGGGCTCCAGCAGACGGTCGACGAGAGCTGGATCCCCGACCTCGGCGTCCGCTACCAGCTCGGGGTCGACGGGATCAGCCTCTTCCTGATCCTGCTCACCGCGATCCTGTGGGCGGGCGCGACGGCCTTCTCGGCCTTCCGGGCCCCCGACCGCCGAAGCGTCTACTTCTTCATGCTCGGCCTCGCCGAAACGGCGGCGCTGGGAGCGTTCCTCGCCCAGGACCTGCTGCTCTTCGTCCTCTTCTTCGACCTGATGCTGGTCCCGTTCTGGTTCTTGATCGGGACCTTCGGCGGCGAGAATCGGGTCGCCGCGACGACCAAGATGATCGTCTACACCCTGGCCGGGTCGCTGCTGATGCTGGTCGCCGCGATCGCGACGGCGGTCCTCGCGCAGGACCAGATCGGCCACCTGACCTTCTCGATCGCCGAGCTCAGGTCGCACGTCCTGGCGAGCGGAAGCCAGTACTGGATCTTCTGCTTCTTCGCCGCGGCCTTCCTGATCAAGATGCCGGCCTTCCTGGTCCATGGCTGGATGCCGGACGCATACCGCGCCGCGCCGCTGCCGGTCCTGGCGCTGCTCTCCGGCGTGCTGTCGAAGGTCGGCGCCTACGGCTTCCTCGGGATCGTGCTGCCGCTGCTGCCGAGCGCGAGCGTCCACTACCAGACGCTGATGCTGGTGATCTGCCTCGCCTCGATCGTCTACGGC
>JBOGZB010000134.1:0-4119 GCA_050697175.1 Solirubrobacterales bacterium
GTTCACCGACGCCGCGGCGCTTCTGGCGGCGATCAAGTGGCCCAGCCACGACTCGACCTCGTTCATCCTCGCCCTCTTGTGGCTCGCCGCCCTGTTCAGCCTCACCTCCTACTTCGCGCTGCGAACCCCCGATGACGGAGGCGACGACGACGGGGCCGACGACGAGCTCCCGGATCCGCCGTGGTGGCCCGACTTCGAGCGCGACCTGCGCGACTACATGCGCCGCGGCCCGAAGCCGCCGGCCAAGCCGCCTCGCCTTCCGACCGGCGCGCGCTAGGACCGCCCGGCGCCGCCCCGCCCTCCAGGTCGCAAGCGGGGGCGCAGGGCGTCACCCCGGCAGCCGAGCCGCTGCCCGCCGCAGGGCGTCGCCCCGGCAGCGGCCTCCCCGCCTAGGACCCAGGCCCCGGGATCGTCGGCGTGTGGTGGGCTGAGGAGAGGATGAACCCGACCAGGATCCCCAGGCTCGCAAGCCCGACGATCCCGACGATCACCCCGGCGATCGCGATCGCACGCCCTCCCTGGTAGCCGCGCGAGTCGCGGATCTGCCTCAACCCCGCATACCCGAGCACGATCGCCAGGATCGAACCGACCCCGAACAGCCAGATGATCCCGAGGCAGAGCGAGGCGACCGCCAGGCCGTTCGTCTCCGCCCCCTCCTCCCCCGGTCCGGCGGCCGGGTGGTACTGGCTCATGACAGAAGCGTCGCAGAACGCCGGCCCCCCGGCCCCTCGACGCGCGGCGACCGGGGCCGCCATCTAGATTTCAGGCGAGGGATGCGCGTAGCGGTGATCGACATCGGGACCAACTCGACCAGGCTTCTGGTCGGCGACGTGTCCGACGGCGAGGTCTCCGAGCTGGAGCGCCGCTCGACCGTCACCCGGCTCGGCCGCGGGGTCGACACCACGCACCAGCTCGCCGCCGAGGCGATCGACGACGTCTGCCAGACGGTGGCCGAGTACGTGGCGATCTACGAGCCGCTGGCGCCGGACGCGATCACCGCGATCGCGACCAGCGCGGTTCGCGACGCCGACAACTCGAGCGTCTTCCTGGCCGAGCTGCGAGAGCGCTTCGCGCTCTCGGCTCACATCCTCGACGGCGCCGAGGAGGCCCGGCTCACCTACGTCGGCACGTCCGCCGGCCGCGACCCGGTCGACGCCACCCTGGTCGTCGACATCGGCGGCGGCTCGACCGAGCTGGTGGTCGGATCGGGGTCCGGGGTCAGCTTCCATGCCTCGCTTCAGGCGGGCACGGTCCGCCACACGGAGCGCTACCTGACGACCGATCCGCCCGGCCCCGATGACCTCGACGCGCTCGCCAACGACGTGCGGGGGCTGATCGACGCCGAGCTAGCCGACACGGCGATCGCCAGCGCCGACAAGGGGATCGCGGTCGCTGGCACCCCCACCTCGCTGGCGGCGATCGAACAGGGCCTCGAGCCCTACGACCCCGAGCTGGTCCACGGGTTCGAGCTGTCGCTCGACGCGATCCAGCGGATGTACTCGATGCTCGCCTCGATGAGCCTCGAGGAACGCCTCGAGGTCGCCGGCCTTCAGCCGAGCCGCGCCCCGACGATCGTCGCCGGTGTCGTCATCCTGATCCAGGTGATGCGCGCCTTCGGCCTTCGCCGGGTCGAGGTGTCCGAGCACGACATCCTCTATGGCGCGGCCCTCGACGCGGCCGGGCGCGCCGCCTGATCAGAAACCCCGCCGCGTGTCGACTTTCGACGGTCGTGCCGGCGTAAGTCGACAAGCGTGGGGGTCGAACGGCGGCGCGCCGGTCCGCCCCGCCGATCCGCGACCCCGCGCGCGCCGGCTAGGTGCCCGGCTTCAGCACCATGTCGATCACGATCAGGATCAGCAGGATCATCTCGACCCGCGAGATCGCCACCACCCGGCGGATGCGGGCTGTGACCTCGGGCGACTCGGCGCCCTCGGCAACGGCGAGCCGGGAGATCCGGCCCGACTCGGGGCCCAGGAACACCGAGCCGGTCACAGCCGATGCCGCCCAGACCACGATCGCCGCGACGATCCAGAAGTCATAGGGCCAGTTCCCCTTGCTGACCAGCATGAAGCCGAAGAGGACGAGGATCAGCGAGGACGGCACGAGCAGGCGGGTGCCGACCCACGCGACGTCCGCGGTGAAGGCGACGAGGCGCTTCGGGTCGTCCTCGCGGAACACCCGGAGCGCGATCGCCTGGAGCATCACGTCGCCGCCGACCCAGATCACCGCTGCCAGGATGTGGACCGCCAGGTACACCTGGTAGGTGGTGATCGTCGCGAGATCGGTAATTGCTCGACCCCGGGGTCAGCCCTTGCCCGAGATCCGGTCCCAGGCTCGGCGAAGCTTGTCGTGGAGCTCATCGGGGACTACGTCGTCCGGGCCGACGTCGATCTCGCCGGGATTGGCGCTCGGCTTCGGCAGCGCCTCGGCCGCCGCGGCGTCCAGCTTCAGCACGACCCCGCGCTCGAAGATCTCGTCCACCTGGTCGGCGTCGCAGAACCGGTGCCCGCCGGGCATCGCAGAGTGGTCGATGACGATCCCGTCGAACACGTCCAGGTGCGGCTCGGCGAGCACGTGGGTCACCTTGCCGACCGCCCGGCCGTCGCTCGAATAGACCGCGACCCCCTCCTCGAGGGTCATGTAGGAGGCGGGTGCGCCGAGGTCCTCCATCAGCCCGGAAGGCTAGTCGAACCGGTGGCGGACCCGAGCTGTGCGATCGCCGCTCAGCGAGACCCGGTCGGGTACGGCTTCATTCGCCGAGCTGCTGGTGAACGGCGAACCAGGTGTGATCGCTGGCCGGAATCTCCTCGGCGGGCATCCCGGTCACCTTGGCGATCGCCGGGGTCAAACGCTCCTCGTTGAAGCGGTCGAAGCTGGCGCGCGAGTCCCAGACCTCGATGATCCTCATCCGGCCGTCGTCCGCCTTCCCGGCGGCGTGGGACTGGAGCCCGGCCGGCCGCGCGCCCTGAACGTCGAGCTCCGCATTTACGGCGTCGTACTGGTCGGGGCCGAGCCCCTCGGGAAGGACGTGAATCACCGCATCAGCCATCTCTCTCTCCTTCGGTCGTGATCCGATCCCGCAGCGCCCATCCTACGCCGCGAGGCGCGCGGCGTGATACGCATTCCACATGGACGTAGCGGTCGCCGGCGGCCACGGGAAGATCGCGCTTCGCATGCTCGGCCTGCTGGCCGCGCGGGGCGACCGAGCCCGGGGGCTGATCCGAAACCCCGATCACGCGGCCGACCTCGAGGCGGTGGGAGCGACCGCGGTCGGCGCCGACCTGGAGAACCTCGATCCGGATGCGATCGGCCGGGCGATCGCGGGCGCCGACGCGGTCGTGTTCGCCGCAGGCGCGGGCCCCGGCAGCGGCCCGGCCCGAAAGCGCACCGTTGACTACGGCGCGGCGGTCAAGCTGATCGACGCCTGCCGCCTCGCCGACGTCCCCCGCTATCTGATGATCAGCGCGCTCGGCGTCCACGACCCCGGGGCGCGCGGCGCGCAGATGCAGCCCTACTACGAGGCCAAGCTCGAGGCCGACCAGGCGCTCGCGGCCAGCCGGCTGGAGCACACGATCGTGCGTCCGGGCCGGCTGACCGATCAGGCGGGCACCGGACTGGTCGAGGTCGCGCCGCACCTCGATCGCGGCGGCGAGATTCCGCGCGACGATGTCGCGGTGACGCTGCTCGCATGTCTCGACGATCCAGGCACCATCGGCGCCGAGTTCGACCTGATCTCTGGAGATCTGCCGATCGCCGAGGCGCTGGCGACGCTCTGAGCGCCGCCGATGCGGCGAACGCGTCGAGCCGGCCGAACGGGGTAGGCTGGCTCGACCCATGGATGTGATCGTCTACCTGATCGGGCTCCTGATCAGCGGCTTGGTGGTCGGGGCGCTCGGCCGCCTCGTGATCCCCGGCAAGGATCCGATGTCGATCTCGATGACGATCCTGATCGGGATCGCAGCCTCGCTCATCGCGGGCCTCGTCTGGTGGGCGATCTCGGGCCACGACGGCGGCGGGATCATCCTCTCGGTCGCCTTCGCGGCGCTGATCGTCTATCTGATCCGCCGAAGCCGCGGCGACGCCGCGACCCCCGGCGCCTAGCGCCCCCACCGCCGGCGC
>JBOGZB010000135.1:0-5473 GCA_050697175.1 Solirubrobacterales bacterium
CGATTCCGCCGTTGGTGGCCCAGGCCTTCTGCCCGTTCAGGATCCACTCGTCGGTCGCCTCGTCGTAGCGCGCGGACGTCCTGATCGCCGACACGTCGGAGCCCGCATCCGGCTCCGAGGAGCAGAACGCGGCGACCTTCGGGTCGTCCTGCGTTCCGAAGCATTGGGGCACCCACTCGACGAGCTGGTCGGGCGTGCCCGAGGAGTAGATCGCGGCGACCGCGAGCGTGGTGCCCATGATCGCCATCCCGATCCCGGCGTCGCCCCAGAACAGCTCCTCGTTGACGATCGGCATCGTCAGGCCGCTCGGCTCCATCCAGAACTGCGCGATGCCCTCGAACCCGTAGAGGCCGATCTTCGCCGCCTCGGCGATCACCGGCCAGGGGGTCTCCTCGCGCTCGTCCCACTCCGAGGCCGCCGGCCGCACCACCTGCTCGGCGAACCCGTGGACCCAGTCGCGGATGTCCCGCTGGTCCTGGCTCAGCTCGAGGCTGAACGCCACGTCCGGGGACTGAGCGGCGCCGTTGACCGCCTCGACCGCCTCCCGGGCGGCGTTCTCGGTGCTCGTCGGCTCCATCGCAGCCGAAGCTTACACGATTTGATGTCACATGTTTCAGTGTCGGCAAATAACTCCGCCGAAAGCCTCGCCTGCGGCTACGCCTTCGGCGGGTCAGGGCCTGTTGTGTGGCGGCAGGACGTAGTGGCTCGTGCCCTCCACTAGCCTCGTCTCTTCTTGAGCGAGCTCGACGAGATCCGGCCCGGCCTTTGGCACTGGACCGCAGCACACCCGGAATGGAGACGTGATGCGCGCCCGGGCAGCGAGGGCGACTGGCCTCGGCTGGTCGGATCGGTCCTGATCGAGGCTTCCGACGCCACCGTCCTGATCGACCCGTTGATCCCCGCGGACGGGGGCGACGAGCTGCTTCGCGAGCTGGACCTCCGGATTCGCGGTCGCGGCCTCCCGGTGACCATCCTGACCACGATCAAGTTCCATCGCCGGAGCCGCGACCTCCTGGCGGAGCGCTACGCGGCCTCTATCTCGCGCGCCAGGTCCACCCTCCCCGCGGGAATCGAGCCTCACCCGATCAAGGGCGCCGGCGAGACGATGTTCTGGCTCGCCGAGCACCGGACGCTCGTCCCGGGAGACCGAATCCTCGGCGCCCCCGGCGGCGGACTGCGGATCTGCCCCGAGTCGTGGATCAGCTACCTGCCGAGCGGTATCTCGACGTCCGACCTCCGCGACCGGCTTCGGCTCCTGCTCGAGCTGCCGATCGAGCGCGTACTCGTCTCGCACGGCGACCCGGTGCTGAGCGACGGGCGGGCGGCGCTGGCGCTGGCGCTCGACGCCTGATCAGCGCGGCCCCCGCGCCCCCGGCGCGGTCCGCTCGAGTGCCTCCCACCCGACGTCGCGGGCGCGCTCAGCCTGCTCGACGGCGAACCCTCCGCGAACCCCGAACAGCCGCTTTGCGACCAGCAGGTAGACGACGATCGCGAGGTTGACGATCAGCGCCGTAACCTTGAACCACGTGACCCGTGAGGTCAGCTCGTAGACCTCGAACGGGAGCAGGAGCGCGGTGACCACGAAGGTCAGGTACTCGGCCCAGCGGCGCTGGAGCCACAGCCCGACCGCCTCGGCCGCCTCGATGACCGCCAGCCCCGCGAGCCCGGCCCCGACCAGATGAAGGGTCCCCTTCTGAAGTGAGAAGAGCTCGTCGAGGCGGCCCAGGATTCCGCGGTGGCTGGTCTGGAGGGGGCCACCCGCGACCCCTCCCTGGATGTCGGCCAGCACCCGGTAGAAGGTGTCGCGCAGCTCTCTTTCGTGTGAGGCGATCAGGAACACGGCGACGGCGAGCGCGGCGAGGATCACGACGTGGAACGCGCGGTCGATCGCGATCGCCCGCAGGACGATCTTGTCCCGCAGCGGCCTGCCGCGAAGCGGCAGCTCGATCTCGTCCCGGGGCGGGATGTGCTCGGTGCTCGGCGCCGCGGGCGGGGCGAGCGGGAGCCAGCTGTCGCAGCGCAGGCAGCGATGCCATCGAAGGCCTTGGGTGTCGCGGGCGACGATCGCGTCGGAGGGGCGAAGCTCGCGCGCGTCGGTGCCGAGCAGCCGATGTCCCCGCAATCCGCAGACCAGCAGCTCGTAGTGAAGGCGGGGCCGAAACCGCTCCGTTTTCGCGGTTCCCGGCGGCAAATGGGCGGGATCACTCGACACGCGCGGACCCTATCCGGGAGGCCGGCTCGCCACGTCTCGACTGGACGGCCGTCCACCGCGCAACCGGGGCGACGGAGCTTTTACGCATCCCCCGTTGGTAGCCTTCCGCCGCCACGGGACACTGGGGGTCCCGGGATCCCCTCTGCAATGACCGATAGTCCCTCAACAGCGCTTGACCCGACGGCGTTCGCGATCGGGTTTGACGAGCGAGACCGCGACCGCCTCCACGAACTGTGGGACGAGGTCCTGGACTCGCAGCGCTGGACCGAGGGTGAGCTCGTGCAGCGCTTCGAGGCTGCCTGGGCGCAATGGAACGCGCTCGAGAGCGCCGCGTTCGCGAGCTGGTCGGGGGCCGCGATGGCGGCGCTCGAGTTCTGCGACGTGCGAGGCGCGCAGGTGCTGTGCCCCTCGAACACGTTCATGGCCACCCCGCTGTCGGTGATCAAGGCGGGCGGGGAGCCCGTGCTGGTCGACTGCAACCGCGAGGACCTGTGCGCCTCGTTCGCCGACTTCGAGGCGAAGGCCGAGCGCCACCGGCCGAAGGCCGCATGGCTGGTCCACATCGGTGGCCACATCGCCTTCGACGTCGAGCGGATCGCCGACTACTGCCGCCAGAACGGAATCTTCCTGATCGAGGACTGCGCCCATGCCCATGGCGCCGGCTGGTCAGGCCGCAGGCCGGGCTCGTGGGGCGACGCGGGCGTCTACTCGATGTATGCGACCAAGACGATCTCGACCGGCGAGGGCGGCATCCTTGTCTCCCGCCACCCCGAGTTGATCGAGTATGCGCGCTCCTATCGCAACTACGGCAAGCCCGACCACAAGGTCGAGGGACTGAGCCACCGGATGAGCGAGTTCGCCGCCGCGCTCGGCCTCGTCCAGATCGATCGACTGGAGGAGATCGTGGCCTGGAAGGGGGCCGCGGCGCGCGACCACCTCGACTCGCTGTTTCCCAGCCACGTCGAGATGCCCGAAGGGATGGTCTCGGGCTTCTACAAGTACATCGTCTTCGACCCGATCGCACGATCGACCGGGCGCGTGTACGACCAGCCCTGCCACCGGATCCTCGGCGACTCGACCCCGATGCCGAACACGGACTGGGTCGCGGCGAATCACTCGTGCGTTCCCCTCTACTACCGCGGTCCCGAGCCTGCCGACGACAGCGCCTGGGCGGCGCTCGCGGAGTCGTCATGAGGGTCCTGGTCACCGGCGGGTCCGGCTTCATCGGCTCGCACGTGGTCGACAAGCTGCTCGCCGCGGGGCATCGCGCCCGCGTCTTCGACCTCCGCCCCTCCCCTTACCACTCCGATCGCGAGGTCGAGCAGTTCGCCGGAGACGTCACCGACCGCGCGGCGCTCGCGGGCGCCGCGCGCGGCTGCGACGCGATCATCCACCTGGCGGCCGTGGCCGACGTGGGCGACGTGGTCAAGGAGCCTGCTCGGGCTGAGCGCTTCAACGCGCAGGGGACCTTCGAGGTGCTCGAGGTGGCCCGCGAGGAGGGGATCCAACGGGTCGTCTACGGCAGCACGACCTGGGTCTACAGCGACTGCGAGCCCGACCGGGTGGACGAGGACACCCCTCTTTTGGCGCCGAGCCACCTGTATACGGCGACCAAGCTCGCCGGCGAGCTCTACTGCAAGTCCTATTCGGAGCTCTACGACGTCGAGTACACGATCCTTCGATTCGGCATTCCCTACGGGCCGAGGGCGCGCGACGCAACCGTGATGGCGGCCTTCGCCGGCAAGGCCGAGGCGGGCGAGCCGCTCACCGTGGCCGGCGATGGCAGCCAGTCTCGTCGCTTCGTCTACGTCGAGGACCTGGCCGAGGGAATCGTCGCCGGCCTGCGACCCGAGGCCGCAAACCGCGTCTACAACCTCGCCAGGGACGAGGAGGTGACGATCCTCGAGATCGCCGAGGCGGTCTCGAGCCAGGTCGGCAACACGGGGATAACCCACACGCCCGCCAGGGCGGCTGACTTCGGCGGCAAGGAGGTGTCGAGCAGGCGCGCCGCCGAGGAGCTCGGATGGACCGCCGCGACTCCGTTCGCCGAAGGGCTCCGCAGGTACCTCGATTGGCGCCGGGCGCGGACCCGCCCGCAGAGGGTCCTCGTGCTGACCGCCGACATCGGCGAGGGCCACGACCTTCCGGCGCGGGCGATCGCTCGCGACCTCGGCGCCGAGCAGCCCGGCGTCAGGGTCGACGTGGTGGACGGCCTGAAGGCGATGGGTCGGTTCCTCACCCTCGTGGTCCGCGACGGCTCATGGGTCGCGTTCAACTGGCTGCCCTGGCTGTTCGAGGTCCAGTACTTCCTGCTCGCCCGGTTCGCCCCCACCCGCTGGCTGACGCTGCGCCTCGGTTGCCTTCTGGGCTCGCGGGGGCTCCGCCGCACGATCCGCGCGCACCAACCAGACGTCGTCGTCTCGACCTATCCGGGCACCACGGCGGTGCTCGGCGAGCTGAGACGGCGCGGGCGCCTCGAAACGCCGGTCGTCTCGGCGATCACCGACCTCGCCGGGCTGCGGTTCTGGGCGCACCCGGGCATCGACCTTCACACGGTCACCCACCGCGAGTCGATCGAGGAGGTCGAGCGGATCGCGGGGCCCGGCTCGGCTCGATGGGCTCGACCGCCGACCGCCGAGGAGTTCCTCGAGCCCGTCTCCCGGGCCGACGCCCGCGCCCGCCTCGGCCTCCCGGAGGTCGGCCAGGTCGTCGTCGTCTCGGGCGGCGGCTGGGGGATCGGTGACGTGACGGGGGCGGTCGAGGCCGCGCTCGAGACCGAGGGATCGACCGTCGTGTGTCTGACCGGCCACAACCAGCGCGCCCGCGCGCGGGTGGAGAGCCGCTTCGGCTCGAACCCGCGAGTCAGGGTCCTCGGGTTCACGGATCGGATGAACGACCTGCTCGCGGCGGCGGACGCCCTCGTCCACTCGACCGCCGGGCTGACGGTCCTCGAGGCGCAGATCAGGGGCTGTCCGGTGATCTCCTACGGGTTCGCCGTCGGGCACATCAGGGCCAACAACCGTGCCTATGAGCGGTTTGGGCTCGCCACCGTCGCGGGCTCGCCGAAGGCGCTGCGGGCGGCGCTCGTCACGGCGCTCGCCGAGCGCCCCGAGCCGGACCCTGCCTTCGCGTCGCTTCCGTCGGTCGCGGCGCTCGTGCTCGAGGCGAAGCCGCGCGAGCGGGTTCGCAGCGTCCCGCGCACCCGCGCGCTGCGCGTCGCGGCCGCGACGGCCTGCACGTTCCTGCTCGCCTGGGAGGTAC
>JBOGZB010000136.1:0-1693 GCA_050697175.1 Solirubrobacterales bacterium
GGGCGGCAGGAACTCGGTGTCGATGAACGAGGCGAGCTGCCCCATCTTCATCGCGACGCCCTTCATCTCGCCGAGGACCGACGCCATCTTGACCGCAGTCTCGAGGTGCCGGGCCTCGAGGCGTCCCTCGGCCTCCTCGCTCGAGCGGGCCACGTTGGCGGCCCGCGTGCCGGCGTATCGGGTCGCCTGGCCGCCGATCACCGACCCCAGCTTCGCCGAGCGCCGGATCCTGCCCTGGGGGATCTTGTCCTCGGCCATCGCCGCCCAGGGTAGACCACGCCTGGCGATCCACCCGCCGGTCCGCCGACCGGCCGAAGCCCCGCTTCATAGCTATCCTCCGGGCCGGCCATGGCCACCGATCGAGCCACCCTGAACGTCGCCGAGCGGACCGACTTCGGCTCCCGTCCGAGCCGCCGCATGCGCCGCTCCGGACTGGTCCCGGGAATCGTCTACGGGGGTGGCGGCGAGCCGCGCCCGTTCCAGGTGGCCGAGCGCGACGCCAGGACCGTCCTGCTTCACGGCGGCGCCTTGATCGACCTCCAATTCGACGGGGCGAGCCCGACCCCGGTGGTGATCAAGGAGCAGCAGCGCGACCCGGTGCGCGGCCGGCTGATCCACCTCGACCTGCTCGAGGTGAAGCTCGACCAGCTGATCGAGGCCGAGGTGCCGATCGAGCTCCTGGGCATCGAGGAGGCGCCCGGCGTCAAGGAGGGCGGGGTACTCGAGCACGTCACCCACCAGATCACGATCGAGGCCCTGCCCACGGCGATCCCGGAGAGCATCGCGGCGGACGTCTCGGGGATGACGATCGGCGACACGCTTCAGCTCAGCGCGATCAGCGCACCCGAGGGCGTGGACTTCGCGCTCGGCGAGGGGGTCGACGCCGACGAGGTGACGATCGCCACGCTCTCGCCGCCACGGGTCGAGGAGGAGCCGGAGCCCGAGCTCGAGGAGGAGGCCGAGCTGATCGGTGAGGAGGGCGAGGGCGAGGGCGCCGAGGACGCCGGCGAGGGCGAGGGCGACGGCGAGGCATCCGGCGAGGACGGCTCCTCCGACCAGGGGGAGTAGCAGCCTCTGTCGCTGCTCGACCGCCTGCGCCGCGGGGAGCGCGAGGACGAGGCGGAGGCCTCCGAGAGCGGCGAGCGCGTCTTGGTGGTCGGCCTCGGAAACCCGGAGGGCCGTTACTCAACGACTCGTCACAACCTCGGCTTCGAGGTGGCCGCCGAGCTGTCGCGCCGCTGGGACCTGCCTCGGGCGAGGGAGCGGTTTCGAGGCCTGATCACCGAAGGCCGGGCGGGGCCCGGCGGCCCGCGGGTGGCGGTGCTTCTGCCCCAGACGTTCATGAACGAGTCCGGCGACTCGGCCGGGCCGGCTCGCGGCTCGCTGAAGGTGCCGACGGAGCGGGTGATCGCCCTCCACGACGAGATCGACCTTCCGTTCGGCGAGGTCCGCGCGAAGCTTGGAGGCGGCGTCGCCGGCCACAACGGGCTGAAAAGCCTGGCGCGGGGCCTCGGCAGCCGCGACTTCTGGCGGATCCGCGCCGGCGTCGGCCGCCCCGACTCGACCGACCCCGAGATCGTCTCCGCCTACGTCCTGTCCCGCTTCGACCAACCCGACGACCAGGTCCGCGACCTGATCGCCCGCGCCGCCGACGAAACCGAACAGCTGACCAAGCGGATCGCCACCTCGTGAC
>JBOGZB010000137.1:0-6831 GCA_050697175.1 Solirubrobacterales bacterium
GATACAGCGGGGTGACTCCATCGTGGCCCGACGACCCCGAGACGGTGGAGGAGGCGAGGGCGAACCCCGACGTCTTCGCGAAGAAGACGCTCAAGCAGATCGCCAACCACACGGCTGAGGTGATCGGCCAGCTCACCAAGAAGCCCGCGGTCATGGGCCACTCCACAGGCGGACTGCTGACCTTCATGATCGCCGACCGTGGATTGTCGGCGGCGTCCGTTGCGATCGACCCCGGGCCCTTCCGCGGCGTCCTCCAGCTGCCGATCTCGGCGCTGAGGTCGGCTTGGCCGGTTCTCGGGAACCCCTTGAACCGAGGGCGGGCAGTCACGCTCACCCTCGATCAGTTCAAGTACGGCTGGGCCAACGCCCTCGGCGAGGAGGAGGCGGAGCAGCTCTACGAGACGTACCACGTGGCGGCGCCCGGCGTTGCGCTGATGCAGATGGCGAACGCGAACGTGAACCCGTTCACCGAGGCGAAGGTCGACCCCAAGAACCCGGGCCGCGGGCCGCTCCTGATCATCGACGGGGAGAAGGATCACACGGTCCCGTGGGCGATCGCGAACGCCGCCTACAAGAGGCAGAAGCGAAACGAAGCGGTCACCGAGATCGCCAAGGTCCCCAATCGCGGGCATTCGCTGACGATCGACAGCGGCTGGCGTGAGGTCGCCGACACGGCGCTCGCGTTCGTGAAGCGCTTCGTCTGACGAGGATCTCGGAGGCCCGGGCGCCCGGCGAATGGGAGCCGGTTGCTCACGCGGCATCGGTGACGGCCTCGGTCTCGGCCGGCGATCCGATCGGGATCAGCAGCCACGCCGTCGCGACCGCCCCGACGAGCGCCAGCGCGGCGCTCACGATCAGCGCGTGGTGGAGGCCGTCGACGTAGGACTGGGGGTTCCCGCCCAGCGCCGCGCCCGCCGGGACCAGCGTTCCGAGCGCCGCGATCCCGACCGCCACGCCGGCCTGGCGGAAGGTGTCGTTGGCGCCGGCGGCCAGACCGCTCTGCTGATCCGGAAGGGCGTTCAGGGCCAGAGCGCTCCCGGTCGGATTGAAGAGGCCCGTGCCGATGCTCGTCACCAGGAGCCCGGGGAGGAGCGCCGTCCACGAGGAATCGACGCCGATGACCAGCATTCCCGCCAGCCCGACGCCGACGAGCACGAGGCCCACGCTGGCGATCTTCGCCGGCGAGGTGTTCGCGGCGAACTGCGCGGTCATCCCCGAGACGACGAAGACCAGGAAGGTGCCGGGCAGGTAGACCAGGCCAGTCTGGATCGGAGACATGCCGAGGACCGTCTGGAGGTAGAGCGTGAGGTAGAGGAACACCGCGAAGAAGGACGACGCAATCGCGAAGACCGCGATCTGCGGCCCGGCGAAGCGGCGCTGACGCAGGAGGCGAAGCGGCAGCATGGGCTCTCGCGAGCGCCCCTCGACCACCACGAAGGCGATCAGCAGCACGATCGCGCCGGCCAGCGCAGCGACGACGCCGGTGCTGCCCCAGCCGTCCGGGTTTCCCCGCAGCAGCCCGAGGACCAGCAGGAACAGCCCGCCGATCAGGGTCATCTGCCCCGGCACGTCGATCCGTCGGGGGGTCGGGTCCCGCCCCTCGGACACCCAGCGATAGGTGATCCACATGACGGCCGCGCCGATCGGCACGTTGACCAGGAAGATCGCCCGCCAGCCGAACAGGTCGGTGAGGCTTCCCCCGATGAACGGCCCGAGCGCGAACGAGGCACCGATCGCCGCGCCGTAGGCGGCCAGCGCGTTCACCCGGTCCTCACGGTCCGGAGTGACCTGGGAGATCAACGCCAGTCCCGTCGCGAACATCATCGCCGCACCCAGGCCCTGGATCGCCCGCGCGCCGACCAGCACGCCGATCCCGCCGGCGGCCCCGCACGCTGCCGAGCAGACGGTGAAGATCGCCACTCCCCCGAGGAAGATCCCCCGGCGACCGAGGCGGTCGGCGATCGCTCCGGCGGTCAGAACGGTCGCCGCCAGTGGGATCGTGTACGCGTCGACAACCCACTGAAGCCCGTTGAGGCCGGTGTTCAGGCCGTGGGCGATCGAGGACAGGGCGGTGTTGATGACGCTGATGTCGAGCATCAGCATCGCGGTCGCCAGGCACGCCACGATGATCGTCAGGGTGCGGTTGGGTCGGTCCGGCTGGCTCACTGGATCCTCCGGGCGGTCGCGGCTGAAGGGCAGGCCGCAGTATGTCCGCTGACCGGGATCGGTGCCAGAGGAGTGGGTGCGGGGGTGGTGGCCGGTCGGCGTCGCCGGCGCGGCATACTGCGCACGATGTCGCGGGACAACGTGGAGGTGGTGAGGAGCGTCCATCCGAACGGCATCGACATGGTCTCGTTCATTCGCGACGCGATTGCCGCGGACACGGCTCCGGACGCGGTCTACACGGAGGCGTTCGAAATCGATTTCGTGACCGAGTTCATCTCGACGCAGGCGGGCCTGCTGCGGCCCGCTGCCCGAGGCATCGTCGGGTTCGCCGAGGGCTGGCGCGACTGGCTCGAGCCTTGGGACAGCTACTACATGGAGGTCGAGGAGCTCCTCGACGCCGGCGAGCTCGTCGTCAGCCTGGTTCGAGTTCGCGCCAAGACCGAGCGCGACGGGGTCGCGATCGAGCATAGCCCAGCCTCCGTGTGGTCACTGCACGGCGGCAAGATCACCCGGGTGCAGTTCTACCTCGAGCGCGAGAGAGCTCTCGAGGCGGCCGGGCTCGCCGAGCGTTGACCAGTGCGCCCTGACGGAAGGAGCGCGCATGCCGGCGCGGGGGCTGACGACGTTCTCGCCTTCGAGAGCCAGGGAACGGGGCCGCCGCTGGTGATGCTGAACGGGTTCGCCGCGACGAAGGACGACTGGGACCCGACCCTGCTGGCCGCGCTCGGGGAGAGCTCCGAGCTGGTTCGCGCCGATCACCGCGGGGTCGGGGGATCGCCCGGTTTCGACGGTAGCTTCTCGATCGAGGATCTCGCCCTGGACGCCGCGGGCCTGATCGAAGCCCTCGGGCTCGGCCGGCCGGCCGTCCTCGGCTGGTCGATGGGGGGTTTCGTCGCGCTCGCTCTGGCGCTCGCGCGTCCCGACCTGGTCGGACGACTGATCCTGCTGTCCACCAGCCCCGGCGGCGGCGCGGCGACACGGGCAGCGCCCGAGGTGCGCGACCGGCTCCATGACTTCTCCGGCACTCCGGCCGAGCAGGCGAGCCGTCTGATCTCGCTCCTCTTCGGGCCGGCGCGAGCGGCCGAGATGGAGGCGGAGTTCGGCGAGATCGTGGCCGCCGCGAGGGCCGAATTCCCGGTCGAAGTCGCCGCGGCGCAGTGGGAGGCGATGGAGGCCTGGGAGGAGAACGGCGCCGGCGATCGACTCGACCAGATCGCGTGTCCGACCCTGGTGGCCACGGGGACCGAGGACGTCGTCATCCCAGCGGCCAACGCCCTCACCTTGGCGACGGCAATTCCGGGCGCCTGGCTCGCCCGGTTCCCGCATTCCGGGCACGCCTTCGTGGCCGACCACCCCCGATCGCTGGCAAAGCTGATCGGGGCGTTCCTCGACTCGCCGAGGTGAGGTCACGGACGGCATCGGTTGTCGGCGACCCAACGGGCTGTTAAACCATGGGCCGTGGCGACGTTCTGCCTGATTCACGGGAACTGGCACGACGGCGCATCGTGGGGGCATTTGGTCGGCTGCCTGGACGCACGGGGCCACGACGCGGTCGCGCCCGACTTGCCGATCGACGATCCCGAGACGACCTGGGAGGAGCGCGCCGAGCCGGCGCTGCGAGCCCTCGCCGACGTCGAAGGGCCGGTGGCGATCGTGGCCCATTCGGGATCATCGGGATACGGGGCGCTCGTCGCGGCGCGGCTCGAGGATCCGCTGCTGGTCCACCTGTGCCCGCGGCTGACGCCGTTCTCGGCCCCGCCGAACGGCCCCGACGCCTTCAGGCCAGGCTTTCCGTTTCCACCCCGACGCCCCGACGGGGCGAACGTGTGGGAGCGTCCGGCCGCGATCGAGGCGCTGTACCCCCGCCTCCCACGCGACGCGGCCGAGGCGCTGGCGGATCGCCTTCGGCCTGCGGCTCCACCGCCGGACGACTACCCGCTCCCGGGTCATCCCGACGTGGCCACGGCGCTGATCTACGCGAGCGAGGACGAGATCTTCGAGCCCGAGTGGGAGCGTTTCATGGCGCGCGAGCTGCTCGACGTGGAGCCGATCGAGATCCCCGGCGGCCACTTTCCGATGGTTGAGGACCCGGACGGGCTCGCCGATCTCCTCGATCTGCTGAGTCGCGAGCGGCCCACAGTCAAGCGCGCCCGAGGGTCACGCGAAGGGTCGGGCTGAGCGCCTCGAGAGCTCTTTCAAGTTCGAGGCGCTCAGCGCCTCGCCAGGTACGCCAGGGCCGACCGGGCGGCGTTGTGGCCGTTCATGCCGTGGACGCCCGCGCCGGGAGGCGTCGCCGCGGAGCAGATGTAGACGCCGGGGATCCCGGTCGAATAGGGGTCGAGCGCGAGCCGCGGGCGGATCAGCACCTGCCACGGGGTGTTCGCCCCAGTGATGATGTCGCCGCCCGTGTAGTTGGAGTTGGAGGAGGCGAGCTCGGCGGGGGAACGGGTCGAAGTCGCAACGATCCGCTCTCGCAGGCCAGGCGCGAAGCGCTCGATCTGGCCGATCACTGCGCCAGTTGCGTCGGCGGGGTGGCCGTGCGGGACGTGGGCGTACGCGTACACGGGGTGGACGTCGCCCGACGAGCGGCCCGGATAGGCCAGGTACTGCTGGCCGACGAGCACGAACGGGCGCTCGGGCATCCGCCCGCGGTGCGTTTCGCGCTCGGCGGCGACGACCTCGGCGAGCGAGCCGATCGCATGCACCGTCCCGGCCCGACGGCAGGCCTCGTTGTCCCAGGGGACCCCGCCCTCGACCGCCAGATCGACCTTGAACGCCCCCGGCCCGCGCCGGTAGCGCCTGTACGCGCGTTCGACGCGGCCCGGCAACCGCTTCCCGGCGATCTCCGCGGCCGACGCGGGGTCGGTGTCGAGCCCGACAACGTCGACGCCCGACAGCTCGTCGAGCGAGATCACCCGGACGCCGGTCTCGATCCTGCCTCCGCTCTCGGCCAGCATCGACGCCAGCGCGTCGGTGATCGACTGCGAGCCCCCGCGGGCGACGGGCCAGCCGCCGGAATGGCAGGCCGTGGTCAGCGCCATCCCGACCGCCGAGCTCATCGGCTTGGTGAGAGGGCTGAAGGCGTGCGCTGCCACTCCGCCGAACAGCGCCCGCGCCCGCTCGCCGCGCCAGCTGCGAGCCAGCGCTGTCGCCGGCAGCGCCGCCGGGATCCCGAACCCGACGAGACGAACCGGGTGGCGGGGGAGGTGCACGACGGGGCGCAGGAGGTCGTCGCTGAGCGCGGCGAAGCCTCGCGCCGGGCGCTCGAACACCCGCCGCCACGCTGGCCCGTCGTCTCCGAGGCCGTCGGCGGTCTGGTCGAGCGAGCGGACCAGCACGGCAGCGTCGCCGCCGTCGAGCGGGTGGGCCAGGTCCACCTCGGGCCAGGCCCACTCGAGCCCGTGGGCGGCGAGGTCGAGCGAGCCCAGGAACGGGGAGACGGCGGCCATCGGGTGGACCGCCGAGCAGTGATCGTGGATCAATCCCGGGACGGTGAGCTCGCCGCTTCGGGCGCCGCCGCCGATCGCCTCGGCCGCCTCCAGCACGGTCACGTCGACTCCCTCGCGCGACAGGGCGACCGCGAAGGCGAGCCCGTTCGGCCCGGAGCCGACCACGGTTGCCGAGCTCACGCGCTCGTGCCGGCGCTGCCCGGACCGGCCGGGCGGCCCGCGGCGCTGCCGCCCGCCCGCCGGTCGACCTCGACCGGGAACTCCCACGACTCCTCGAGCCATGGCCCGCGCTCGACCATGTCGGCGACGTCGACCCAGCCCTCCTCGATCAGCCCGTCGGCGGCGTCGTAGATCCGATAGCGCTGGCGCTGGATCTGCGCGGGCTGGGACTCGAGCGTCACCACCCGGAGCTCGCCGGGGCCGAAGTGGCAGCGCTCCTGAACCGCGGCGAGGAGCTGGTGGTTGTGGAAGTGGCCGTCGCCGAAGTTCCAGCCGTTGACGACCCCGGAGATCAGCTCGCCCTCGCGCACGTGGTAGGCCTCGACGTCTTCGACCGCGTGCGGCAGCAGGCCGAGAAGCGCCCGGCCGTGCGAGTGCATGGCGCGAAACGCGAGCCCCTTGTTGAGCAGCAGCTCAGCGGTCTCGCGGTCATAGACGCGGGTCAGCTGCTCAACGACGATCGGGGCCGGCTTTCGGATCGATGCGTCGAGCTTTGCCTCCGCGTCCGAGTCCTTCCGGAACAGCCACTGGCTGGTCGCCCAGTTGCCGGCGTAGTAGCGCATCGCAGGCAGGAACGACACCTTGTCGGGCATCAGGTTCCCGATCACCGGGATCACCACCCCGATCGCGATCACGACCGCGATCAGGAGCGGGCTGTCGAGGGTCGAGAACGGGACGTCGCCGTAATGGCCGAACAGGAAGAAGAGGCCGAAGATCATGAACAGGTTCCACTCGAGCGGCACCGCGAGCGGGAAGGTCGAGGTGATGTGAATGTGGAAGAGCACCATCCCCGCGACCGCGATCCAGCCGATCGTCCCTCCCCTCGAGAACAGCAGCACCAGCGGCAGGGTGAACTCGGTAACCGTGCCGAGGTGGGCGGCGAGCCCGGCGAAGCGCGATGGCACCAGGTCGTCGGGGTGGTGGCGGTAAAGGCGCGCCTTGGCGGTCCGCGACCGGTTCCAGGGCGTGTTGGAGATCATCACGGAGACCACGAACG
>JBOGZB010000138.1:0-7350 GCA_050697175.1 Solirubrobacterales bacterium
ACGAGGATGTCGAGGCCCGCCTCGAGCGCGAGCTCGTAGTGGCCGGCGACCCGCTGTGGGGTGAGCGAGCCGGCCGCGACCACCCCCTCGGCCTTCACCTCCTCGATCCGCTGGGAGATCAGCTCGCGCTTGACCGGCTCACGGTAGATGTCCTGCATGACGCGGGTCGCTGTCTCGGGCGGCGCAGCGGCGATCCGCTCGAGCTGCTCCTCGGCGTTCTCGTAGCGGGACCAGATCCCCTCCAGGTTGAGCACGGCCAGGCCCCCCAACCGCCCGGCGGCCACCGCCGTCGCCGGGCTGACGACGCCGTCCATCGCCGCCGCGAGAAGCGGCAGCTCGAACCGGTATGGGCCGAGCGTCCAGCTGATGTCGACATCGTCGGGGTCGCGGGTCCGTCGCGACGGCACGATCGCGATGTCGTCGAAGCCGTAAGCCTGCCTGCCCTTCTTCCCGCGACCGATCTCCAGTTCCATCGCCTAGCCAACTCCGTTCTCGGGGTGAAGGGCCAGGCTATGTCCGGCCGCGGACGAAAAAAGCCTCGTCGAGCGAGGCGTCAGGCACGGCGTTTCTGGGGCTCGGCCCGGCATTCCCAAGGCCCCGGCGATGTTAGCAGCGCCTGCATGACCTCCTTCACCGAGAAGGAGGCGCGGGTCGGACCTCAAAGGGGAAACGGTCTGATGGGCCGCGGGGTCCGAGCCGAATCGATCGGCGCCGTGACAAGCAGGAAGGAGGCACCGCGGGTGCCCTCACGCATTGCTCGCAATCTGATCGTGGCTTCGGTCGCGGCGTACGCCTTCGCCGCGACTCCCGCCGAGGCCGCCCTCCCCCACACGGTGCAGCCCGGCGAGACCCTTTGGTCGATCGCGGCGGCCAACAACCTGACGACGCGCACCGTGGCCGCCTACAACGGGCTATCCGAGGACAGCTCCGTCTACACGGGCGAGACGATCACGGTCCCCACCACGGCGGAGGGTGCAGCTGCGTTGGCGAGCTCGGGCGCAACCGATCCCGCGCCCGCCACCCCGGCGGCCGCCAGCGTCTCCGCGCCGTCGCCATCGACGGTCGCCCCGACCGCGCCCGCCCCGTCGGCCCCGTCGTGGACCGCGCCGATCTACTGCCCGACCTGTCCCTCGGGCCAGGCCTACCTGGCAGCGAACGCGGCGGCGAACTGGAACGCGATGCGCCAGGAGTCCCTGCGCCTGTACGGGATCGACCTGTATCCGGCCGGCCCGCTCTCGGCCTACCGCTCCTATGCGCAGCAGCTCTACCTCTACGACCTGTACGTGGCCGGCCAGGGCAGCCTCGCGGCGCTGCCCGGCACCTCCTCGCACGAGTACGGGGCGGCCCTCGACCTGGCGGATCCGTCGATGCGGAACGTGATCGACCAGATAGGCGCGACCTACGGGTGGGCGAAGACGGAGGCCCCTCAGGAGTGGTGGCACGTGAGTTACGTCGGGCCGTAGGCGGGCCGGACGGGGAGGCGGGTCAGTTGACCCCGGCCGGGACCTCGAGCTCGTTGACCTGAACCCGGGGAAGCAGCCGATCGACCTCGTGCGGGTTGAGGTTGCCGGCGCCGAAATGCTGCGTCGACTCCGCGCCACAGGCGACGCCGTAGGCGAGGCACTCGCGCGGAGCCGCCCCCTCGTAGCGCGCCGCGACGTAGCCGGCCAGGAAGCAGTCTCCCGAGCCGACCCCCGAGACCGGCTCGAGGGACTCGATCTCCACCTGATAGGCATGGCGGCCCGAGTCCTCGACGATCGCCGAACAGCCCGCGTCGCGCGTGATCACGGCTTCACGGGCGCCCATCTCGACCAGACCGGCGAGACCCATCGCAACGTCGTCGGAGTCGTTGAACTCGTGTCCGACCGCCTCCTCGGCCTCGACCACGTTGGGGGCGACCACCGCCGGCTCGGCGCGCATCCCGAGGCGCATCGGATCACCGTCGGTGTCGAGGACGGTCGGCACCCCGAGGCGCTCGAGGTCGGCGATCAGCCGAGCGTAGATCGACGGGTCGACCCCGGGAGGGATGCTTCCGGCGAGGACGCAAAGGCTCGCGCCCTGGGCCAGGTAGAGCAGCTTCTCGACGAACTCGTCGATCTCCTCGGGGCGCACCTCGGGGCCGCGCTCGTTGATCTCGGTCTGCTCTCCGGAGGTCGGATCGATGACGGCGAGGTTGGTCCGCGACTCGCCCTCGATCTCGGTGAAGTGGTGGAGGATGGACTCCTCGGTGAGGCGCTCCTTGATCCTCGATCCGGTGCCCCCGCCCGCGAGCCCGGTGACGATCACCGGCCGTCCGAGCAGCTTCAGGGCCCGCCCCACGTTGACTCCCTTGCCGCCGGCGACCGTGCGCGACTCGACGGCGCGGTGCCTGCGCCCGAGACGGAAGTTGGGCACGGCGACCGTCCGGTCGATCGCAGCATTGAGGGTCACGGTGAGGATCAATTCGAGCTCCCTTGACGGATCAGACTAGTCCACGCTTCGACGACGATGCCTGGCCGCCGCGCCGATCCCCACCCCGATCGCCGCCGCGACGGCGACGACCAGGCACCAGACCAGGGCCCGCGGCCCCGGGAGCGCGTCGTCGAGCCTCGCCACCATCGAGTCCGGCTTGACGCCGACCGCGTAGCGCGCCAGGAGCGGGGTCCGGCCGACCGGCCTGCCGTCAACGGTCACCGTCGCCCTGCCGAGACGCTGGCCGCGCCGGATCGGCGCCTCGGCCGAGCCGGGTGCCTCGACGTTCACCTTTGGCCGCTGGCCGCGCCTCATCGTGACGCGAACCGGATGATCCGCCACGAGCGCCAACGGGTCGCGGGCGCCGTTCGCGACCGCGACCCGCGCGATCGTCCGGTCCGCCTTGATCGCCGACACCGGCCGATAGAGCGAGAACCCGTAGCGGAGCAGGGCCAGCGTCCCGGCGTCCCGAGCAGCCATGCTCGGCGCCCCCATCACCACGGAGATCAGCGTCACGCCCTTCTTCGTCCCGGACCCGACCAGAACGTACCCCGCGTCCTCGGTGTAGCCGGTCTTCACCCCGTTCACCCAGGGAACGTCACCGATCAGATCGTTGTGGTTGACGATCGTGCGCGGATGATCGCCGGTGCGCAGCGTCGTTCGCGGCGTGTCGACGATCCGCCTGAAGAGCCGCTCGCGGCGCAGCCGGAGCGCCAGCGCCGCGAGGTCGTCGGGGCTCGAGTAGTTTCCTTGCTCGTCGAGCCCGATCGGGTTCGCGTAGCTCGTGTGCGCAAGGCCGAGCCGCCGGGCCGTGCGGTTCATCTGCGCGACGAAGGCCTGGGTGAAGCCGGCCGCACCGTCGGCGAGCGCCACGGCCGCATCGTTGCCGCTCGGCAGCAGGAGCCCGTAGAGCAGGTCGCGGGTCGAGACTCTCTCCCCCTGCTCGAGGCCGAGCAGGGACTCGCCTGGAATCGGGTGGTAGGCGGGGGCGGTGATTCGGCGGCCGAGCGGCAGGTCGCGCAGCGCCAGATAGGCGGTCATCAGCTTCGTCGTGCTCGCCATCGGGCGCGACGCGTCCCGGTGAGACGCCGCGAGCAGCGAGTGATCGTGCGCGTCGAGCAGCACCCAGGCGCGAGCGGCGATCTTCGGCGCCCCGGGGGTGGCGGCGTGCGCGCCACAGGGAACGACGAGCGCGAGGGTTGAGGCGACGACCAGGAGGGCCGGGCTCCGGCGGGCGGTGCCCAGACGGCGCGGGCTCAGCCTCCGTTGGCGAGCACCTTGCAGCCGGACGGCACCAGGTTGACGCACCCGTTCTCGGGCAGGAGCTGCGTGTCGAGCTTCGGGTTCAGCTTCTCCAGTCGCGGGACGGAGACGCCCTCCTTGTGGGCGATGCCGGCGAAGGTGTCGCCCGACTGCACCACGTAGTACTTCTGCGCCGGCTTTGAGCTGCCGCGCGACGACGAGTGGGTGCCCGATCCGCCGCCCGACGACCCGCCCATCGAGCCGGCGACTATCGCCACGACGACGGCGGCCGCGACCACCAGGGCGAACACGGCGAGGAGCCTGGCGGTGGGCCCCGAGCTCGGACTCATCTGAGTGGCATGTGGCTCCATCTGTTCCCCCTGGGACCCGACGCGGAGAGCGATCGTGGTCGCCGAGGCGGCCGCGCTCAGAATCTCGCAGAGCGATGGTAGCCCGGCTGCGGCCGGAGATCACGTCGATTCGCCGATCGGCAATCGGTCGCCCAAACGACTATCACCGCTCTAGCGACCAGAGCGCGCCGCGGAGCTCGCCCGCGGCTCGGGCAGGGTCCGGGGACCCGGCGATCGACCGCGACGCCGTCACGAGGATCGAGGCCGGGTGGCTGCCGAGCGCCGGGGACAGATCCGTCGCCCGGCCGCCCTGTGCGCCGACCCCTGGGATCAGGAATATCGCCCGTGGCATCAGCTCGCGAAGCCTGGCGAGGTGGCCGGGCTCGGTGGCACCCACGACCGCGCCGACGCCCGAGAGCCCCGACTCAGATGGCAGCCGGTCAGCGTTGCCCGCCACCAGCGCCGCGAGCCGCTCGAACACGGGCCGGTCGGGCGCGGCGATGTCGAGCACGTCGGCGGCGCCGGGGTTCGACGTGCGCACCAGGCAGAAGAGCCCACCGTCGGCGGCGTAGGCGGCGTCGAGCAGCGGCTCCAGCGAGTCGGTGCCCAGGACCGGGTTGACGGTCGCCGCGTCGGCCGCGAGGCCTGCCACGTCCCCCCAGGGGGTCGGGGTCGGGCCGAAGAGCGCTTGGCCGTATGCCGAAGCGCTGACCGGGACGTCTCCCCGCTTACCGTCGGCGATCACGATCAGCCCGGCCTCCCGGGCCACCGCGGCGGTGCGCTCGAGCGCCGCCCAGCCGGGCGCCCCCAGCCGCTCGAAGCAGGCGAGCTGGAGCTTTGCGGCGACGCACGCCGACCCCGCCTGCTCGATCAGCGTGCCGCAGCGCTCGGCCAGCCCGTCCGCGGCTCGTTGAGCCGGGCTTTCGCCCGGCTCCCCCGCATCGGGGTCCAGGGTTGAGGGATCCGGGTCGAGACCGAGGCAGACCTGGCTCTGCCGCTCCTCGACGAGGGCGACGAGCCGGTCCGCGAACGGAGCCCTCAGTCCACTCAGCCCTTGACCTTGGACTTCAGCCCGGCGCCGGCCGAGAACTTCGGCACTCGTCCGCCGGCGATCGTGATGCGCTCGCCGGTGCGCGGGTTGACGCCCTGGCGCGGTCCACGCTCGGCGACGCTGAACTTCCCGAAGCCGGTGAAATTGACCGCTTCGCCACGGACCAGCGCCTCGGTGATGCCGTCGAGGACGGCCTCGACCGCGTCGCCTGCCTTCTTCTTGTTATCGATCCGCTCGTCGCGAGCGAGCCGATCGACGAACTCGGACTTCGTCAAAGTGACCTCCTGATCGGGTGCACGAGCCGCGGGCAATCTAACAGCGGCGACAGTCGAACTCGCCGCAGCGGTGTGCGCGGCCACCCGTACGGCGTCCGGAACGCTCCCGCAGCTCGGCTCGCCTACATCTGATCGGGCGCGCCGACCCCGAGCAGATCGAGGTTCCGAGAGACGACCCGCTTCGTCGCCAGGCAGACCGCCAAGCGGGCCCCCTCGACGCCTCCTGGCGCCCCGACCACCTGGCAGTCGCGGTAGAAGGCGTGGAAGTCGGCCGCGGTCGCGGTGGCGAAGGCCACCATGCGGTGGGGCGCCCGTCGTTCGGCGGCCCCAGCCGCCTCGGCGGGGAAGTCCAGCAGGCGCTTGACCAGCGCACGCTCGCTGGCCTCGGCGGGCGCGCCCATCGCCGCCTCGTCGAGCGCCGCGTCGGCCAGACGGTCCTCGTCGACGCCGTCGAGCGCGCCGCCGGGGCGCGCCGGGGCGCTTCCCTCCTCGACCGCCTTTCGAAGGATGCTGGCGATGCGCGCGTGTGCGTACTGGACGTAGTAGACGGGGTTGTCCTGCGACTTCGAGCGCGCCAGGTCGAGGTCGAGGTCGAGCGCCGTGTCGTGGCTTCGCTGGAGCATGAAGAACCGCGCCGCGTCGACGCCGATGTCGTCGACCAGCTCGTCGAGCACGGCGAACTCCCCCTTGCGCTTGGACATCCTGGCGCGCTCTCCGCCCTCGACCAGGTGGACGAGCTGCATGATCGGCGCCTCGTAGCTGTCTGTGTCGTGGCCCAGCGCCCCGATCGCCGCGCGCATCCTGGGGACGTAGCCATGGTGGTCGGCGCCCACCGGATCGATCATCCGCTCAGCGCCGCGCTCCAGCTTGTCGCGGTGATATGCGATGTCGGCTGCGAAGTAGGTCGGCTCCCCGTCGGAGCGGATCAGGACCCGATCCTTGTCGTCCCCCAGCTCGCTCGTGCGCAGCCACACGGCGCCCTCGCTGTCATAGACGTGGCCGCGCTTGCGCAGAGCGGCGATCGCCGCCTCGATCTTGCTCGCGTCATGGAGCGTCCGCTCCGAGAACCAGGTGTCGAAGCGGACCCCGAACCGGTCGAGCGTCGCCTCGATCCGACCGCGCATGATCGCCGTCCCTTTGATCGCAAGCTGATCGAGGTCGGCCGGATCGGCGCCCTCGGCTGCCAGCTCGGCTGCGAGCTCGGCGACGTACTCGCCCCGATACCCGTCCTCGGGCGGCTCGGCCCCCTGCATCCGCGCAGCTATGGACTCCGCGAAGCGCCGCACCTGGCCGCCGACGTCGTTGAGGAGATACTCACGCTCGACCCGGCTCCCGGTCAGCTCGAGCAGGCGAGCCAGCGAGTCGCCGTAGGCTGCGCCGCGACCGGAGGCGACAGTGAGCGGGCCGGTGGGATTGGCCGACACGAACTCGACGATCACCCGCTCGGGGTTCGACCGCGTGACTCGGCCGAAGTCGGGACCGGCGGCGAGCAGCGCGGCGACGCTCTCGCGATGCCACCGATCGGCAAGGAACACGTTGACGAAGCCCGGTCCCGCCACCTCGACCCGCTCGGCGCCTGCTCCGAGGAGCTCGGCGATCCGGCCCCGCAGACTCTCGGCCACTTGGCGGGGCGGCTCGCCCCGAACCCGCGCGACCAGCATCGCCGCGTTGGTCGAGTAGTCGCCCATCTCCGGCTTCGGCGGGCGCTCGAGCGTGGGGGCGATCTCAGCCCCGTCGCCTCCAAGGGCGTCGGCAGCCGATCGAATCGCCGAGTGGAGCTGATCGAGAGGGTCGGCCACGAGCCGAACCTACTAGAGCCCGCGCCGGCGCCTCGCCCACGCCGCCCGCCGCCGCGATGGCGCTTTCCTGCCGCTATCCAACCGAACCGCGCCACGGCCTGCGTGGGTGGCGGGCGGATCGGCGTGGGTGGTCGGCCCCACCCCGCCGCCGCGATGGCGCTTTCCTGCCGCTATCCGACCGA
>JBOGZB010000139.1:0-2016 GCA_050697175.1 Solirubrobacterales bacterium
GCCCAGGTCTACGAGATCCCCGAGGACCAGGCGGAGAACGGCGCCAAGGAGATCGAGTTGAACATCACGCCGTCGAACTGCGTCCAGTGCGGCGCGATCACCGCCAAGGGCGGTCGCCTGACGCCGCCCGAGGGCGGCGACGGGCCCCTCTACCAAGAGACCTGACCCCGCGCGCGACGAGCTCAGTCGGCCGGCGGCGCGTCGGCGGGCAGGCGCCAGGGAATCGGGCTCGGATAGGCGGCGAACAGCCGCATCGCGAGCTCGGCGCAAGGGCGGTCGGCGACCCTCGGCTCGAGGTCCTCGAACGCGAGCAGCGCCCGGACCGAGCTCGCGATCTGGAAGTCGGCGGCATTCGGCTCGCCGCCGATCGTGCCGTCGGCGATCAGGGCGTCGACTCGATCGAGCGTCGCGGGAAGCTCAGCGAGGTCGGCCCTGATCCGCTCGTCGGTTGCGCCGACGGCCCGCGCGAAGCGGCGGGCTACGGGCGCGTTGACGAACCCCGCGACCCCCGGAAGCGGCATCCCCGACATCTCGGCGAGCCAGCGCCGAAGGCCGGGCTGGCGGACCGTCGCCCAGCGCATCAGGCGACGGGGAACCGGCTGGAGCGTCGCCTCTCCCCACGCCTCGGCTTGCTCGACCGCCCGCTTCGCGTCGGGGTCCTCTGGGAAGAGTCGGGGCTCGGGCTGGTAGTGATCGAGGAACCGCGAGATCCGCACCGACCCCTGGAACCTGCCGCCGTCGACCCTGAGCGCCGGGACCGTCGGGCCCCGGAACCCTGCGGCCCGCACGAACAGCGGATGGAGGCCCGGCAGCAGGTTGACCACCTCGTGGTCGACGCCCTTCAGCTCGAGCATGGCCCGTACTGCGTTGGCGGGGTGTGAGAGCTCCAGCGAGTAGAGCTTCGGCCTCATCGGCCGGACGGCGGCGCCGAGGGTGCCTGCGGCGTCTCGGCCATGAACCGGGTGATCGCGTCGGCGAGTCGCTCCGGCTGGTCCTCGGACACGAACGTGTGGGCGTCGGGGATCTCGACCAGGCGCGAGTCGGGGATCGCCGCGGCCAGGCGCTCGCCGTCTCGGAGCTTGAAGAAGCGATCCTCGGGCGCCCAGGCGATCAGGGCCGGCAGCTCGAGCGAGCGAAGCCGCTCGGCGGCCTCGAGCGTGTAGCGGCTGGACATCCCTCGAAGGACCTTGCCCGCGTCGCGGCGAACGGCGGGATCTCCGATCAGCGGCTCGACCCAGCTCTGGACCACCTGCGGGGCGATCGGCCGCTTGGCGAGGCCTCCATAGGCGATCGGGAGCCTTCGGACCAGGCCGATCCGCATCGACTGGGTGAGCAGCGTCATGCCGCCCGGGATCCTCGCCGTGATCGGCAGATACTTGAACGCGAGCGGGGGGAAGTTCTCGAAGGCGTCGCACGGCGTCAGGACGAGGCGCGCGAGTCGTTCCGGGTGGCGGGTGGCGACCAGCTGGCAGATCGCGCCGCCCGTGTCGTTTCCGACCAGGGTCACCCGCTCGAGACCGAGCTCGGCGAGCAGATCGGCGACCAGCCGGGCCAGCGCGGGAGGGGAGAGGTCGGCGTCGGCGCCCATCGGGACCCGGTGCGAGCCGAGCGGCAGGTCCGGGAGCACGCAGCGGAAATCTCCCTCGAGCAGCGGGGTGACCTTGCGCCACAGCGTCCCGTCGACCAGTGCGCCATGGAGGAACACGATCGGCTCGCCGGCACCGATGTCGCGATAGCGAATCGTCCCCTGGGGGAGGCGGACCTCGGCTTGCGAACGCTGGGCAGGCGGCATCGGGCCACCACGTTACACGCGTCAAGTCGCCGCCCCCTGCCGTCCGCCCGGCCCGAGGGGCGCCGCTAAGATCAGTGGACCATGAAGGCCGAGATCCACCCCGACTACCCGCTCGCGCACGTTCGCTGCTCTTGCGGGAACGAGTTCTATACCCGCTCCACGACGCCCGAGCTCCACGTCGAGATCTGCTCCGAGTGTCACCCCTTCTACACCGGCAAGCAGAA
>JBOGZB010000140.1:0-2888 GCA_050697175.1 Solirubrobacterales bacterium
GGTCGAAGGCGCGTCCGGCGAGCGGCCCCGCGAGGATGATCGGCAGGGTCGCCGGGATCAGCGCGATGCCGGCGACGGCGGGGCTCACCCCGACCACGAGCAGCAGGTAGAAGGGGAGCAGGAAGCCGAGGCCGAGCTCGATCGCGCCGGCCAGGAGCTGGCTCAGGTTGGCCGCCAGGAAGTTGATGTGGCGAAAGAGGCGGAACTCGAGCATCGGATTCGCGACTCGGATCTCGATCACAATGAACGCGATCAGCAGCGCGGCGCCCGCGGTCAGCGGGACCAACGTCTGCGGCTCGCCCCAGCCGTCGGTCTGGCCCTGGCTGAGGCCGAAGACCAGCCCGCCCACGCCGAGCGCAAAGCTGACGACGCCCGGGTAGTCGACCGTTCGCGAGGTGGACCCCTCGGCGCTCAGACGAGGCGTCGCGGCGAGTGTCAGCGCGACGGCCGCGATGTCGAGCGGGACATTGATCCAGAAGACCAGCCGCCAGTCGATGCTCGTCAGGAGGCCCCCGAGCACCGGGCCGAGCGCCGCGAAGAAGGCAGAGGCCCCGGCGAGTATCCCGAGCGCGCTGCCACGCTCCGAAGCCGGGAAGACCGCGCTCACGATCGCGACCGCGTTCGGCATCATCAGGGCCGCCCCCGTCCCCTGCGCAGCGCGCGCGGCGATCATCCAGGGCATGTCCTGAGCCGATCCGGCGAGCGCCGTCGAGCAGCCGAAGACCAGCGCTCCGACCAGGAAGACGCGCCGCAGGCCGAACAGGTCGCCCAGCCGGCCGCCCAGGACCATGAACGCGGCCAGCGGCAGGATGTTCGCGGTCAGGATCCATTGGGCCTCGTCGATCCGGCCGCCCAGGCCATTGATCACGTCGGGGGTCGCCAGCGGGACCGCGGTCTGGTCGACCAGGATCATGCTGGAGGCGATCGTCATCGCCGCCAGCGTCAGCCGGCGGCGACGGCGCTGGACGTCGGTCGTCGCGTCGACGCCGCTCACGGTGAGCGTCGCCGCGGCCCGACGCGAGTCAGCTCGACCGAAACCCTAGAAGGGGATGTCGTCGCCCGACGATCCGACGCCGGCGGGCTCGGAGCTCTCGAAGTCCGAGGTGTCGGCGGGCACGTCGGAGCGCGGCGCTCCGCCGTTTCCGCCTCCCTGCTCATCGCGCGACCCGAGGAACTGAACCGAGTTGGCGATGATCTCGACGCTCTGGCGCTTCGAGCCGTCCTGCGCCTCCCACTCGCGCCAGTCGAGCCGGCCCTCGACCGCAACCGGGCGGCCCTTGGACAGGTAGGTCGAGCAGTTCTCGCCCTGAGCGCCCCAGACGGTGACGTCAAAGTAGTTGGGCTTGTCGACCCACTCGCCGCTCGCCTGGTCCTTGCGGCGGCTGTTGACGGCGATTCGCAGCTTGCACACCGAGTTCCCGCTCGGCAGGCTGCGGAGCTCGGGATCGCGGGTCAGATTGCCCGTCACGACTACGACGTTCAGATTGGTGGCGGCCATTCGCTCAGCACCTTCCTCGACTCGTTTATCCGTTCCCCAGTCTAAGGACGGAAGCGGCGCCTTCCGCCCCCCGGGACGGAAGGCAAAGGCGCAACGAGCGGGTTTAGCGGTCGGCCTCGGGCTCCGAGCCCGGCTCGGCCGGCGGCTCGGCGTCCGCGTCGGCCTGCTCGGCCGCGGGCTCGGGCTCGGCGTCAGGCTGCTCGGCTCCCTCGTCTGCGGGCGTCGGCTCGACCGCATCCGGCGTCGGGGGTGGCGCCTCTGGCGCATCATCCGGCGTCGCGGGCTCCGGGACCTCGGGCGCAGCCTCGGCCGGCGTCGCGGGCTCCGGGACCTCGGGCTCGGCCTCGGCCGGCGGCGCCGACTCGGCGGGCGCGGCTGTCTGCTCGGGCGGTGTCTCGGAAGCGTCGGCCGCCGGCTCGGGGCCCCGCCCGCGACGCGGGCCGCGTGGAGGGGTCGGCGCGCCACTCGCGAGGGGCGCGGGAGGAACGATCGCGGGAGAGCCCGGGTCGACCTTGAAGATCCTGAAGCGCAGCACGCCCTCGGCGATCCGCAGGTTGTGGTCGAGCTCCTCCAGCAGCCCGCCCTCGGGCTCGAACCGGAACAGGCGGTAGTCGGCCTCGGTGCGCTGGCGGATCTCGTAGGCGAGCTTTCGCATCCCCCACGCGTTGTCGTGCTTGAGGCTGCCCCGGGACTCGATTCGCTCCCGGGCCTCGGAGGCGATCTTCTCGCGCCGCTCCTCCGGGACCTCCGGGTCGAGCATCAGAACCAGCTCGTATTCCCTGTTGGTGGTAGCTGCCAAGGCGGCGAGCGACTATAGCGGCCGGCCGGGGGGCGCCCGGGCCCGGGCTGGGCTTTGAGGGAGCGATGGCCGTCACCTCGCGGATCCGCTGGGAGAACGTCGCCAAGCTGGGCGCCGCGGCGATCGCCTGCGCAGGGCTCGTCGTCGGGGTCCCCGGCCTGCTGCGCCGACCCGAGCCTCCGCCCCTCGAGCCCGACATCGGCCTGCCGCGCGCGTCGCGATCTCCGCTCGGAGGGCTCCCGGGAGGGCGAACCCGCCCTCGAAGGCAGCGCGACGGGGGGTCGCAGCGGGGCGGCCGCGGCCACCACCACGCCGATCCCCACGACCCGCGCCCACGCCCACGCCCGCGAGCCGCGTCGCGCGGGCACCGCCCCGACCGACCCGCCGGCGAGACCGGACGAGGCGATGCGATCTCGGCTCAGGCCGCCCCGATCGCCCCCGCCCCGGCGTCGGTGGCCTCGACGGCTCCCCCCGCCCCTGGACCGTCGCCCAGCCCGCCCCCGGCGCCTACCCCGGCCCCGCGGGCGGCGGGCCCCCGTCCCGATCCGCCGTCCGAGTTCGGGTTCGAGCGTTGAGCGGCGGCGCTTCGAC
>JBOGZB010000141.1:0-4890 GCA_050697175.1 Solirubrobacterales bacterium
TTCCGGCCACCCGTCCCACCCGGCCAAGCCCACCCAGCCCCCGGACCGCCCCAAGCCCGCGCGGCCCAGCCACGAGCGCCCCCCGCCCACCCCGGCGTTGGCGCGTTCCGGTCGGTATCCGCCAGAAAGGCGCCGCGGCCGCGGGGAGCCAGGGCCGTTGGCGCGGGAGTGGGCGGGGAATCCGCCCACCCCGGCGCATGGCGCTTTTCGGTCGGTATCCGGCAGAAAGGCGCCACGGCGGCGGGGAGGCGTGGCCGTTGGCGCGGGACTGGACGGGGAATCCGCCCACCCCCGGCGCATGGCGCTTTTCGGTCGGTATCCGCCAGAAAGGCGCCACGGCGGCGGGAGGCGTGGCCGTTGGCGCGGGACTGGGCGGATTTCGCCGGGGATTGGGTGAATTGGCGCGAGGGTTGTGGCTCCCAGTTTTCCCGGCACGGTGCGAAGCGCCGATACTTATGAGTGACGATGCGCCGCAAGGATCTCCTCACCCAGGTGCTGGTCGCCAACCTGCTGCTGATCGTGGCCGCGGTGGTGGTGACCTGGATCGCCGGCAATCCCAGCCTCAACGTTGCCTCAAAGCCCGGCCTGGCGCTGATCCTCGCGCTCGCGGTCGGGCTGACCATCATGGTCAACGTCTTCATGCTCCAGCGTCGGTTCCGTCCTCTGGAGAAGCTGGTCGACGAGATGGAGCGGGCCGACCTCTCGCGACCCGGCGCCAACCTTCGCTCCCCCGCGGACGTCCAGAGCGGGCCCGAGGAAGTGGCGCGCCTCCAGCGCGCCTTCCGACGAATGCTGGAGCGCCTCGACGCCGAGCGGCGGCGGACCTCGAGCACCGCCCTGGCGGCCCAGGAGGAGGAGCGCGCCCGCGTCGCGCGGGACCTCCACGACGAGGTAAACCAGTCGCTGACCGCCCTGCTGCTCCGGCTCGAGGCGGCGCGGGTGAAGGCGCCGGAGGAGCTCGCCCGTGAGCTCGCCGAAACCAAGGCACTCGCCAACCGGGCGATGCAGGAGCTCCTGCTGCTGGCTCGCCAGCTGCGGCCCACCGCGCTCGACGACCTCGGCCTCAAGGCGGCGCTCGCCTCGCACGTCTCCGAGCTCGGGCGCCGCGGCCGGATCAGCTCGGACTTCACCTCGCAGGGCGACCTGTCCGGCATTCCACCGGACGTCCAGCTCGTCGTCTACCGGGTCGCGCAGGAGGCGCTCTCGAACGCCGCGCAGCACTCGGGTGCCAACCACGTCGCCGTCCGCCTCGGCCGAGCGGGGGACCGGGTCGAGCTCACGGTCTCCGATGACGGGTCCGGGTTCACGTTCGACGAGGCGGTCCGCGGGCTCGGCATCGCCGGCATGCGCGAGCGGGCGCTCCTCGTCGGCGGCGACGTGCGGGTCGAGTCGCGGCCGGGAGACGGAACCCGTGTCGGCCTCACGGTGCCGCTCGACCAGGCCGATACAGAGGCAGCCAAATGGAAGCCCAGCTCGCCAGCGGAGTCGCTCCGATGAAGGTCCTGATCGCCGACGACCACGGCATCGTCCGATCGGGCCTCCGGATGCTGCTCGAGCGCCAGATGGACATCGAGGTCGTCGGCGAGGCATCGGACGGCCTCGAGGCTCGCGACATGGCGATCCGGAGCCGGCCCGACCTCGCGATCCTCGACGTCAAGATGCCGAAGCTGACCGGCCTCCAGGCGACCCGCGAGATCCGCGCGCAGGCGCCCGACGTTGCGGTCCTGATCCTCTCGATGTACGACGACGAGCGCTACCTGTTCGAGGCGCTGAAGGCGGGGGCCTCCGGCTACGTGCTGAAGGCCCAGGCCGACTCGGACCTGATCGACGCGGTCCGCGCCGTCGAGCGCGGCGAGCCGTTCCTCACCCCCGAGGCCCAGCGGGCGTTGATCCAGGACGTGCTCGGGCAGGGCTCCTCGCGCGACGAGGAGCTGACGCCGCGCGAGCAGGAGGTCGTGAAGCTGGTCGCCGAGGCGCACACGAACAAGGAGATCGCTGCGATTCTCCATCTGTCCGAGAAGACGGTCGAGAACCATCGCTCCAATGCGATGCGAAAGCTCGGCATGCGCGACCGGGTCGAGCTGGTCCGCTACGCGATCCGCCGCGGCCTGATCGACCCCTAGCGACCGCGCTTGTCGACTTGCGCCACCTGAGCCGTCGAAAGTCGACACTCGGCGAGGCGACGTAGTCTGGGCGGGGTGGCGCCCGACCTCCAGCCGATCGACGCCGAGCGGGCCGCGCTCCCCGACGGCACGGAGCTCGTGATTCGCCCCTTGCGGCCGGACGACAAACCGCTGCTCGCCGACGGCCTGAAGCGACTCAGCCCCGAGAGCCGCTACCGGCGGTTCTTCCGCCCGGTGACCGAGTTCTCCGAGCGCGACCTCGCCTACCTGACCGAGATCGACCACCACGACCACGAGGCGCTCGCCGCGCTCGATCCCGAGACCGGCGAGCTGGTCGGCGTGGCCCGCTACGTCCGCGGCGCCGAGCCCGAGTTCGCCGAGGTGTCGGTGGTGGTCGGCGATCCCTGGCAACGGCGGGGGGTCGCGACAACCCTGCTCGAGCACCTCGTCGAGCGCGCCCGGGCGGCCGGAGTCACCCACTTCATCGCCCTGGTCATGGACGAGAACAAGGACGCGCTCGAGCTGTTCGAGCACCTGGTGCCCGGCCACGCACGGCCAAAGCGCTCGAGCTCCGGTCATCTCGAGCTTCTGATCGAGCTGCCCGAGCCCGGCGCGATGCCCGACTCGACCCTGGCGCGGGTCCTGCGCGCCGTCGCCCACACCGCCGTTGTCGTCAACCCCTACCGGGCGATGCGCGACGCGAGGCGCCGGCAGCGCGGCGAATAGCGATCGACTGATCGGCGCTCGTCCCGACCCCTCATCCGACCTCGGCTCTCCTCCTGCCCCCTTATCCGACCTGTCCAGTAGGATTTGCTGCGGTAGATGCTCTTCTCGACGAAAGCCGAATACGGCGTCAGGCTGATGGTGGAGCTCGGCCGGCGAGCGCATGGCCACCCGGACGGCGAGTCCGAGCCCGTGGCTCTGAACACCGTCGCCGAGACCGAGGTCCTCCCCCTCTCATACCTCGAGCACCTGGTGGCGAAGCTCCGCCAGGCCGGGCTCGTGACCTCGGTCCGCGGCGCCCACGGCGGCTACCGGCTCGCACGGCCGGCGGCCGAGATCGAGATGCTCGACGTGGTCCAGGCGCTCGAGGGGCCGATCGCCCCGATGGAGTGCTTCCACGACGAGCCGGAGGGCCGGGTCCTGTGCTCGCACGAGAGCGACGGCGATCGGGCCTGTGCCACGAAGCTGCTCTGGACCCGCGTTCACGGCGGGATCACGAAGGCGCTGGCCGGCACGACGCTCGCCGATCTGGTCGAGTTCGCCGACGAGCACACGCTTCCGGAGCCGGTGGCCGATCGGGCCGCCTAGCTCCCACCCCGAAAACCCCGAGAACAAACGGAGACAGATGGCCGATCTGGAGATCAGAAACCTGCACGTGAGCGCCGAGGGCAAGCAGATCCTCAAGGGCCTCGACCTCGAGGTTTCGAAGGGTGAGGTGCACGCGCTGATGGGGCCCAACGGCTCCGGCAAGTCCACCCTGGCGAACGCGATCATGGGCCACCCGTCGCTGGAGGTGACCGACGGCGAGATCCTGCTGCGCGGCGAGGACGTGACCGAGGCCGCCCCCGAGGATCGCGCCCGGGCCGGCGTCTTCATGGCCTTCCAGTACCCGGTCGCGATCCCCGGCGTGACGGTCGCCAAGTATCTGCGGACCGCCGTCAACGCCCATCGCGAGGCGAAGGGTGAGAGCGAGATCAAGCTGAAGGACTTCCGCAAGGACACCGAGGCCGCGATGGAGCTGATGGACATCCCGCGCGCTTTCTCCAGCCGCTACCTGAACGACGGGTTCTCGGGCGGCGAGAAGAAGCGGATGGAGATCCTGCAGCTCGCGCTCCTGCGCCCGGAGCTCGCGGTGCTCGACGAGACCGACTCAGGCCTCGACATCGACGCGCTGCGAACCGTCGCCGAGGGCGTCAACAGGTTCACCGGGCCAGACCTCGGGATCCTGATCATCACCCACTACCAGCGCATCCTCCACCTGGTCGAGCCCGAATTCGTGCACGTGATGTACGACGGGCGGATCGTCAAGCAGGGCGGCCCCGAGCTGGTCGGGCTGCTCGAGGAGCGCGGCTACGGCTGGATCCGGGAGGAGGTCGAGGCCGCCGCTTAGCGGCGCGTCCGCGGAGCATGGCAACGGCCTCGGCGACCTCTCCCCCGCTCTCGCGGTCGATCGACGAGCTGCGCGCCGAGTTCCCGATCCTCTCGCGTGAGGTCAACGGGCAGCCGATCGCCTACCTCGACAACGGCGCCACCTCGCAGAAGCCGCAGGCGGTGATCGAGGCGCTCGACGATTTCTGGACGAAGCACAACGCCAACGTCCACCGCGGCGTCCACACGCTGTCCGAGGAGGCGACGGCGCTGTATGAGGGCGCCCGCGCGACGATCGCCGCCCACCTCGGAGCCGATCGGCACGAGGTCGTCTTGACCCGCAACGCGACCGGCTCGCTGAACCTGGTCGCCCACGCCTGGGGCCGCGCCAACGTCGGCGCGGGGGATCGGATCGTCCTGACCGAGATGGAGCACCACTCCAACATCGTGCCCTGGTACCTGCTGGCTCGTGCGGTGGGCGCCGAGCTCGACTGGGTGGCGGTCGACGACGACGGCCTGCTCGACATGGAGGCGCTCGCCTCGGCCCTGGAGCGCGAGCCGAAGCTGGTCTGCGTCGCGCATGTCTCGAACGTGCTCGGGACCGTGAACCCGATCGCCGAGATCACCCGCCTCGCCCACGACGCCGGGGCGAAGATCGTCGTCGACGGCGCCCAGG
>JBOGZB010000142.1:0-1513 GCA_050697175.1 Solirubrobacterales bacterium
CTCCTACCCCGCGACCGCGAAGCGCCTCGCCGAGGCGGCGGAGCGGGCGCTGGCCGAGGCGCGAGCCCGCGGTTCGGCCTGAGGCGCGCCGGACACCTATCCTTGAGGCGATGGCGACCCGCCCGACGGAGAAGCCCGTCGACCGCGAGACAGGCGGCACGCCGGAACCGGCGGACAGGACGACCGAGAGGGTCGATGACGACCTGCACCGCAACATCGCCCCGGTGGTCGGGCCGGACGACAAGCGTCGGTTCACTGACTCGGGAATCGAGGTCGAGCCCCTCTACGACGAGGGCGACGTCGGCCCGGAGCTCGAGGAGCGGCTCGGCGCCCCGGGCGAGTACCCGTTCACCCGGGGCATCCACCCCGGGATGTACCGCGACCGCCTCTGGACGATGCGCCAGTACGCGGGCTACGCGAGCGCCGAGGACACGAACCGTCGGTACCGGTACCTGATCGAGCACGGCTCGACCGGGCTTTCGATGGCCTTCGACCTGCCCACCCAGCTCGGCCGCGACTCCGACGAGCCGCTCTGCGCCGGCGAGGTCGGCCGCACCGGGGTCGCAATCGACACGATCGAGGACATGCGGATCTGCTTCGACCAGATTCCGCTCGACCAGGTCTCGACCTCGATGACGATCAACGCGCCGGCGGCGATCCTGCTGCTCCTCTACGAGCTCGTGGGCGAGGAGCAGGGGGTGCCCGCCGAGAAGCTGCGGGGCACCGTGCAGAACGACGTGCTGAAGGAGTACGTCGCGCGGGGCAACTACATCTACCCGCCCGAGGCGACGATGCGCCTCACCACCGATATCTTCGAGTACTGCCGGACGAAGGTCCCGAAGTGGAACACGATCTCGATCTCCGGGTACCACATCCGCGAGAAGGGCTGCTCGGCAGTGCAGGAGGTCGGCTTCACCCTCTCCAACTCGATCGCCTACGTCGAAGCGGCGCTGGAGCGGGGGCTGAAGATCGACGACTTCGCCCCTCGCCTCGCCTTCTTCTTCAACTGCCACAACAACGTCTTCCAGGAGATCGCCAAGTTCCGCGCGGTGCGGCGGATGTGGGCGAAGATCGTCGAGGAGCGCTTCGGGGCCGAGAACCCGAACTCGATGAAGATCCGCTTCCACACCCAGACCGGCGGCGTCACCCTGCAGGCCCAGCAGCCCGAGGTCAACATCATCCGCGTCGCCCTGCAGGGCTTCGCCGCGGTCAGCGGCGGCACCCAGTCGCTGCACACCAACGGCTTCGACGAGGCGCTGGCGCTGCCGACCGAGCGCTCGGCCCGGATCGCGCTGCGGACCCAGCAGGTGCTCGCCTACGAGTCGGGGGTCGCCGACACCGTCGACCCCTTCGCCGGCTCCTACTTCGTCGAGTCGCTGACCGACGAGATCGAGTCCCGGTCATGGGAGCTGATGGACAAGGTCGCCGAGCTGGGCGGCTCGGTCGAGGCGCTCGAGTTCATGCAGCGCGAGATCGAGGAGTCAGCGCACTCCTACCACGAGCGCTATAGGAC
>JBOGZB010000143.1:0-17855 GCA_050697175.1 Solirubrobacterales bacterium
GTGCTGCACGCGACCAACACCACCCAGGCGGACGAGCTCTTCTACCTCTTGGTCTTCGGGCTGATCATGCTCGCGAACCTGATCGACTTCCTGCTGATCGCCGGCTACTCGTGCTATGTCGAAGGCGGCAGCCTGTTGACGAAGGTGCGTCGCGGGCTCGTTCCGGTGCTCCCATCCGAGCTCGCCTCGGCGATCCTGGCGGTCGGAATCGCGTACCTGTACATCGAGATCGGCCTCGCGACGGTCGCCCTGTTCGCGATCGTCCTGGTCACCTTCCAGTACCTGATCGGTGCCCTCCTCATCTCCCAGCAGCGGGCCGACGAGCTCGAGTTGAAGGCGAAGCAGCTCGCCGGATTCCAGGTCGCCCTGCTTGGCGCCCTCCTTCGAACCCTCGACCTGCGAGACAGGATGACCGCCCGGCACAGCGCCGCGGTGGCGCGCTACTCGCGCGAGATCGCCTCGGCGGCTGGGCTTTCGGAGGCCGAGCAAGAGCTGGTCCACACCGCCGGGCTACTCCACGACATCGGCAAGTTCGTACTACCAGACCGGATCCTGAAGGGTGACGTCGAGCTGACCGAGAGCGACTGGGAGGAGATCAAGAAGCACCCCTATGAAGGCGCTCGCATCGTCTCGCAGATCGACGGCTACCAGCCGGTTGGTGAGATCGTCATCGCCCACCACGAGCGAATCGACGGCCTCGGCTACCCGCGGGGCATCCAGGGCGACGAGATCCCGGTCCTGGCCCGGATCATCGCCGTCGCGGACACCTACGACGTGCTGACCGCGCGCGACTCCTACCGCGAGCCGGTCAGCTCGTTCGAGGCGATCACCGAGCTCCGCCGAGTCTCTGGGACGCAGCTCGACGGCCAGTTCGTCGAGATCCTCTCCAAGGTGCTCGCCGACAAGGGCTTCTCCTACCGCCACGGCGAGGACGCCGACTTCGAGGCGGAACTGGCACTCGACAAGCGGATCCACGAGTACGTGACCGCCGGGACCACCGCCGCGCCCCGGCTGCCGATCTGATCACTCCGATCCCGGGCCGGGCAGCCCGGCGGCCGCGACCGTAACGCGACCGCAAAAAAAGAAGAGAACCCCGCCGGTCGAAGGTCGACCGTTACGGGGTCCTCAACGAATTCAGTGTGCGTCTGTAGCTATTAGCCTCGGCGCCAGCCCATGGGGGGCCTCCTAGTCCTTCTCGGGAACCCTGATTCGATAAGGAGCCTACACGAACCATCCAAAACTTGCAAATAGCGCGCAAGTGGCCTTCAAAGTTGGGCAATGGTATGCATAACGGGCGGCGGCTTGCCTTCCCAGGCACGGTTCGGGCCGCCGTCGGGGGCCTCAGGCCCAGGCGGGCCGGCGGCGTTTCGGGCGAGGATCTGGGAGCTTCGGGAGCGCGGCTACTGGGCGCAAACCCAGGCGCTGGGCCCGGAATCGGACCAGATCTGCGCCGCGATCCGGCTCTGCTCGGCCGGCGAGGCGTCCTGCGGGGCTCCGCTCCCGCCGTAGAGGCGCCAGGTCGACGGCAGGATCTGGTAGGCGCCCCCCGCCCGGGACGAGGAGTTGACGGCGCTGAAGTTGCCGCCCGACTCGCACATCACGATCGCCTGGGGTATCGCCCAGTTTCCGACCCAGCTCGAGACCGTCGCCGACGCTGACGCGGGGGCGGCCTGCTGGCTCTCCTGGGCCTGAACCTGTTGGAGGTGGGTGACCTGCTGCTCCCAGCCGGCGACCCGGGAGCGCAGGCTCGACGCGGCGGCGGCCTCACTTTGGCGGGCCGCCTCGAGCTGGGCGGCCTGAGCCTCGGCGTTGGCGCGCACCGACGCAATCTGGTCGCGCGCCGCGGCGACGCGCTGGTTGAACGCCACCTGCTGGGCCTTGGCCTGGCGCACTTGGGCGAGCTCGGCGGCGACCTCGTTTCGAAGTTTCCGGACCTGGCCGGCCAGTGACGCGTCGGCGTTCTCGATCCGCCCGACCAGCGCGGCGCGATTCGCAAGGTCGTCGAAGCCCCTGGCGCTTAGCAGGAGCTCGGTCAGATCGGGGGAGCTGCCCTGATAGATCGAGACGAGCCGCTCCGAGAGCGCGGTCAGCGCCCGGCGCAGATGCGCTCGGGTCCGCTTCAGGTGGGACCGGGTCTGGCGCACCCGGCCCTCGAGCGCGGCCTGGCGCTGCTCGCCCTGGGCGAGGACGCCCTGGAGCTGCGCCTCGCGCGCCGCGGCGGCCGAGGCCTGCTGCTGAGCGGCGGCCGCCTGAGCGGCCTTGGCGCTCACGTCCGTTGCGAGGCTTCGCGCCTGCGACTGGGCGGAGCTGATCTGCGAGTTGAGGCTGCTGACGCTCTGTGCCCCGGCGCCGGGCGCGAGGCATGCAAGGCACGCGAGCGCGGCGAGAAGCGCGGCCCAGGCACGGAGGCGCCTCCGAGCAGGGCGGTTGCGCATCGAGCGGATGTCGGTCGTCGACTCCATCCTTCCGATGCCTACGGGGTTAGCTGTCGGGCTCGCGCCGAAGGATTGGCGCTACGCGGCGGCTGCCGCGACTCGCCCCCGGTGCGTGGCGCCAGGTGGCACCTCGCTCCAGTGGGTCCCCCGCTCCCTCGGGATGGAACCCGAGGGACTCGGCGGTAAGGCGCGGGGAATGCTAGCGAATCGTTAGCGAGTCGTGAGGCAGGCGCCCCGCGGGGCCCTGCTGCACGGGATCTTGCGCCGGCGCTCAGCCCTCCGGTGGCTGGCGGGTGATCGCCACGTAGCCGGTCGCCACGACCGCGACGATCCCGGCCGCTGCGGCGATCCGGATCTGGCGCCGGTAGCGGACCATGATCCAGCGCAGATAGATGCGCCCGAGCAGCTTGTAGATCCTCACCTTCATTCGTCCTTCTCCCTCTCCCCGGCCCGATTGGAGCGGGCTCGGATCTGGTGGGCCATCCGAGTCTGGAGCGTGAACAGCTCGATGAACCCGGGGCTCGCGGCCTGGCTGAACTCGCCGCCCGAATCGCCGAACGAGGTCAGCGAGCGGTCATAGAGCGCGTACGGCGACGTTCGGGCCACGACGGTCGCCGAGCCCTTGTAGAGCCTCACGGTCGCCTCCCCCGTGACCAGCTCGTTCGCCGATCCCATGTAGGCGTCGAGGTCGAGGCGAAGCGGCTCGTGCCACAAGCCCGCGTAGCAGAGGTAGGCCCACTTGTCCTCGAGGGTGCGCTTGAAGTTGTTCTGGTGGATGGTCGAGACGAGCTGCTCGAGCTCGCGATGGGCCGCGAGGACGATCGCCGCAGCCGGCACCTCGTAGACGTCCCGGATCTTCAGGCCCACGATCCGGTCCTCGATCTGGTCGACGATCCCGACCCCGTGGCGCCCGCCGATCTCGCCGGCGCGCTCGAGCAGGTCGACCAGCCCGAGGCGCTCGCCGTCGAGGCTCACGGGGCAGCCGCCCTCGAAGCCCACCCGGATCAGCTCGGGCTCATCCGGCGCCTCGGTGGGGCGAGTCACCAGCTGGAATACGTCGTCGGGAGCCGGGCTGCCCAGATCCTCGATCGCCCCGCCCTCCGACGAGCGGCCCCAGAGGTTGTCGTCGATCGAGTAGGGAGGCGCCTCTGTCCCCCCCTTGACCGGGATCCCGTGCTCGCGGGCATAGGCGATCTCCTCCTCGCGGCCCATGCGCCACTCGCGCACCGGAGCGATCACCTTGAGCTTGGGATCGAGCGTCGCGACGGTCGCCTCGATCCTCACCTGGTCGTTGCCCTTGCCGGTGCAGCCGTGCGCGATCGTGTCGCAACCGGCGGCGCGAGCGTGCTCGACGGCCAGCTTGGCGATCAGTGGGCGGCCGAGCGCCGTGAACAGCGGGTATCCCGAGCCGTACACGGCGTTCGCCTTGATCGCCGGCAGGACGTAGTCGCGGGCGAACTCCTCGCGGGCGTCGGCCACGACCGCGTCCACGACCCCCATGTCGCGCGCCTTCGCGACGATCACCTCCCAGTCCTCCCCCGGCTGCCCGAGGTTCACCGTCAAGGTCACCACCTCGGCCTCGTAGCGCTCCTGGATCCAGCGCAGCATGACCGAGGTGTCGAGCCCGCCCGAGTAGAGCAGCAGCACTCGGCCGACCTGCTCCGGGTCGGCCTCATACGACGCGATCCGCTGCGCTCGGGGCTCGCTCATCGGGGTCGCGAAGTCTCGCACGCCACGGGGGACGAAGAGCCCCGGTGCGACCACGGCGTCCGCCATCATCCCCCTGTGCGCCGTGCGCTCCACATCCTCTCCGTCGCGCTGATCACCGCCGGGGTCGTGATCCTCGCCGACGTGGCGACGACGCTCGCCTGGCGCGAGCCCGTGTCGAGCCTCTATGGCTCGATCCAGCAGCACGAGGCCGCCAGCCAGCTCGCCGATCTCGAGCAGCGGTTCCCGAGCGCCGCGGACCTGCGAAGGGCCGAGCGCAGAAACGGCAGCCGCCAGCGGGTCGGGGTGCTGGCGGACCTGTTCGCGAAGCGGGTCCAAACGGGCGAGGCGATCGGGCGAATCGTCATCCCGAGCATCGGCCTCAACGTGGTCGCCGTTCAGGGCACCGACACCGCGAGCCTCCAGAAGGGCCCCGGCCACTACCCCGACACCCCGTTTCCGGGCCAGGGGGGAACCACCGCCTTCGCCGGCCACCGGACCACGTACCTGGCCCCCTTCCGCCACCTCGACTCGCTCGGAGCAGGGGACCTGATCCAGGTCGAGATGCCGTACGCCACCTTCTCCTACCGGATGCAGGGAACCCGGGTCGTGTCACCCTCGGACGTCGGGATCGTGCATCGGGTCGGCTACGACCGACTGGTGCTCACCGCATGCCATCCCCTGTACTCGGCGGCAGAGCGGATCGTCGCCTTCGCCCGATTGAAGCGAGTTCGCGCCGACTCGCTCCGCCGGGGCTAGGGGCGCGCGCCGAGCAGGTCGTCGACGATCGGGGCGGGGTCGGCGATCTCGAGCTCGACGCTCAGGGCCCGCTCGATCTCCTCACGGGAGTTTCCCGCGACCGCCATCTGAGCGGCGCGGAGCAGCGCGTGCTCGCGTCCCGCGGGACGCGAGCCGGCCGAACGCACAGGCTGCGGCGCCGGTTCGGGGCGCTCGGGGGCGGGAGCCGGCGCGGCCTCAGGCGCGGGAACGGCCTCGGGAGCGGCCGGCATCACGACCGGTGCCACGGCTCCGGGCTCCGAGTCGCCGGGATCCGCGGCGGCGCGATCGTCTGAATGGCTTTGAGTCGGCTCGGCGGGGGGCTCGGAGCGGCGGGCGAACTCCGGCGGGACCCGTCGCAGCACCGCGGCGATCTCCCCCAGCTCCCCGATCATCTCCTCCGTCAGCTCGCGGAGGCGGTTCTCCTGGCGGCTCAAGAGCTCGGCGAGTCCCTGCAGGTCGGCGCTCCACTGATCGATCACCTCGTCGGCCTCGCGCCGGCGCCCCTCCACGTAGCGCGCGGCCTCGGCCTCGGCTCCGTTGATGATCTCGGCGGCCACCTGCTCGGCGCTGTTCACGATCTCGTCGACTCGCTCGGCCGCGGCGTCGACGACGCGCTTGAGCTCCGATCCCGAGTTGTCGCGCTCCGCGTGGGCCGGCGGGTCCTCGCCGGTCGGCACCGGCCCGGCGCCGGGCGCAGTCTGCTGTGAGCGGTTGAAGATCGCCACGTCCCCCAAACAACGGGTTGCAGGCGATTCTACTCGCGGTCCGCAAGCCGAATTGCGATTCTCGCCTCGGGCGGCCGATGATCCGACATGTATCGGGAAGCATCGAAACGGGGCACGCGGGGCCCCGGCGACTGTCACAATCACCCGCGCACGAGGAGATTTGGCGCAGCGGGAATCACAGCGAGGCACAGGCGCGCCCAACACGGACTGGCTGCAGCCACCCGCCCAGGAGAGGGGCCTGGCGAGCTATGTGCAGACCCTGCGCGAGCGGCTCTGGCTGATCGTGCTCGCCGTGGTGATCACCACCGGGGCCTCGATCCTCTACGTGGCCACGGCCACCAAGACCTATGAGTCCGAGGCGGACATGCTGGTCACCCCGGTGCCTCCGCAGAGCGACCTGCTGATCAGCCTCGGCCTGATCTCGCAGTCCGCCGACCCTGTGCGAGAGATCGAGACCGCGGCCCGGCTCACCGCCACCAACGAGGTCGCCGCCAAGGCCCAGAAGCGCCTCGACGGGGTCCCGGAGGCAGACGGCACCGCCCAGGCGCTCCTCGGCCATGTGAGCGCCCAGCCGGTGGCCGACTCGAACATCGTCGCGGTCACCGCCAGCGCCTCGAGCCCCGACGCCGCCGCGAAGATCGCGAACGCGTTCGTCGACGCGACGATCGCCTACCGGACCGCCCAGCTTCACGACCGGACCACTACCGCGATCCAGGGGCTGAACGCCCAGCTCGATCAGGCGCCCGCGAACCGCTCCAGCCTCGAGAACCAGATCGCCCAGCTCAAGCGGCTCGGATCGAGCCCCGATCCGACGGTCCAGGCCGCGACCACGGCGGTGCCACCGAGCTCGCAGTCCTCCCCGAAGCCGGCGCTCAGCATCGCGGGCGGGCTGTTGGTCGGGCTGGTGCTCGGGATCGGCGGCGCGTTCGCCTACCAGGCCCTCGACCCGCGACTGAGCCGCGAGGAGCAGCTTCGGGCCCGGTTCCGGCTTCCGATCCTGGCGCGGATCCCCAAGGAGTCGCGCACCCAGCGAAACGCCCCGATCTCGCCCGAGAGCCTCTCTCCCGGAGCCCTCGAGGCCTATCGGGCGCTTCGCGCCTCGCTCGGCCCGGGACGAGGCGGCGACGGCGGCTCGCGCGCGGTCTTGATCACCAGCCCGTCCGCCTCGGAGGGCAAGACGACGACGGCCTTGAACCTGGCCGCGTCGCTGACCCTGGCGGGGCGCAAGGTGATCCTGATCGACGGCGACCTGCGAAAGCCCGAGATCGGGCCGTCCCTCGGAGCCCAGAGCTCGAAGGGACTGGTCAGCGTGCTGCTCGGCGAAGCCAGCCTGGACGATGCGCTCGTCGCCTCGACCGAGCTGGGGCCCGACCTGAAGCTTCTGCTCGCCGAGCGGACGGCGCCATGGACCTCGGAGATCTTCTCGCTGCCGACCACCCGGCCGCTCGTCGACGAGGCCAAGTCGCGGGCCGACTTCGTGATCATCGATTCCTCGCCACTCAGCGAGGTGATCGACGCGCTGCCGCTGGCCGCCGCGGTCGACCACGTGCTCGTCGTCGTCAAGCTCGGCAGAACGCGGATCGGCCAGCTCACCCAGCTCGGCGAGCTGATGGCCGAGAACGAGATCAAGCCGGCCGGCTTCGCGATCGTCAGCGCCCCGCGGCCGGCTCGGGCCGACTACCACGAGTACGCGGGGCGGCCCAGGATCGCGAAGCCCGAGGACGGCCGCGTGCCGAAATCGCAGTCGCCAGCCGCGCCACCCGCCCCGGCGCGCCCCAGCCCGACGCCGCGACCCGGCGCGACGCAGTAGGGGCCAGCCCGGGAGGGGCCCTTGGCCGCCGCGCGACTGGACATCGGTCGCATTGCGCTGGCGCTCGCCTTCGCGTGCGTGTGCCTGTTGTTCGGCCTGCTCTCCGGGCACGATCCGACCCTGGCGATCGGGGGGGCGCTGGCGATCGGGTTCCTGATCGTCGCGATGAGCAACCTGACCGCCGGACTGATCGCATTCGCCCTGCTCGCCTTCTTCGCGCTCACGCCGGGGGCGATCGGGTCGCTGATCAGCGCCCAGGCCGCAAGCCTCGTGCTCGCCTTGTCGTGGCTTGCCCGGATCGCCACCCGCGACAGCCCGTCGAGCCTGTTCTGGTCGCGTCACCCGTTGATCAGCTGGCTCTCGGTCGCATTTTTGGCCTGGGTCGCGTTGAGCTCGCTGTGGGCCGAGAGCACGGGGGACACGTTCACGGTGCTGACGCAGTACGGGCTCGACATGCTTCTGTTCCTGATCGTCTTCGAGGCGGTGCGCGCCCCGGCTCACGCCAAGGGCCTGCTCGCCGCGCTGGTCGCGGGCGGCGCGATGGCGGCCGCCTACGGGATCGTCGCCGCCCCGAACGTTTCGGACCTGGCCTCGTCGCCCACCGCGGCCTCCAGCCTCGACCGGCTGAGGGGGACGATCGCCGACCCGAACCAGCTCGCGGCCGTGCTGGTGGTCGCGTTGGTCCTCGCGCTCGCCCTGGCCGCCGTGACCAGCTCGCCGGTCCGGCGCCTGCTGCTGCTCGGCGCCGGAGGCCTCGCCCTCGTGAGCGTGTTCCTGACCGCTTCGCGGGGCGGTGTCGTCGGCCTGCTCGCCGCGATGGTGACCGCAATCGCCCTGGCGGGGGGGCGCCGCGGAGCCGCGATCGCCCTGGCCCTCGCCCTGGTCTGCGCCAGCGCGATTTTCGTGGGCCTGTTCGACCCGGGCGTCGCGCAGCGATACTCGACCTCGGACGGCGGCAACGGGCGGACCGACATCTGGAAGGTCGGCTGGAGGATGGTCGAGGCCCACCCGGTCCGCGGGGTGGGCGCCGGAAACTTCAGGGACGTGTCGGGCCAGTACCTGCTGGTCGAGCCGGGGGCGATCACGGCGAGCGACCAGATCATCGACGAGCCCCATTTCGCCCACAACGTCTACCTCGAGGTGCTCGCCGAGCTCGGCGTGGTCGGACTGGCCCTCTTCATGGCCTTGGTCGGTGCGGCGATCGGGACCGGGATCCGGGCCGCGCGGCGATTCGGGCGTGCCGGCGAGGCGGACATGGAGCTGTTGAGCCGCGCCGTCGTCGTCGCCCTGGTGTCGCTGCTCGCGATGGACTTCTTCCTCTCGGATCAGTTCAGCAAGCAGCTCTGGCTGCTGCTGGCGCTCTGCCCCGCCCTGCTGGCGATCGCGTCCACCCGCGCCGTGGCGACGTCCTCGGAGAGCGAGCCGGCCCGTGCGTCCTCCGAGCCGGCGCTGGCGCCGAACGCCTAGCCGTCAGCCGCCCAGGAACTCGGCGACCCGGCCGACCTCGGCGCCGGCGGTGCGCACCGCGACGTAGCGGTTCCCCGCGACGATCAGTCGCCGGCGAAGCTCGCCGTCGGAGGCGATCGACTCGAGCCCGGCGGCGGCCGCAGCCGCCTCGCCCGGGGCGACCAGGCACGCCGCATCGCCGACCGCCTCGCGGATCCCCCCCACGTCGGTCGCAACAACGGGGACCCCGGCGGCGAACGCCTCGATCAGGACCTGCGGCAGGCCCTCGGTCCACGAGGTGTGAAGGAGGGCGTGGCTGGTCCGGTAGAGCTCGACCAGGCGTGGGCCGTACGGGACGTTTCCGGGCAGCTCGGCGCGTTGGTCGACCCCCAGCTCGCGAAGCCGGTCGGCGAGCGCTCCGCGCAGCGAACCGTCGCCGCACACGAGGAGCCGCCACGGTCGCCCGCCGTCGAGCAGGATGCGCAGGACGTCGGCGATCAGCAGCGGGTTCTTCTCGGCGTCCAGCCTGCCGACCGTGATCAGCCGGAGCTCGCCGTCATAGGAGCGCGCCTCGGCAACCTGGGGTGTGACCAGGTCGCTCTCATCGACCAGCGAGACGGTGATCTCGAGCAGGCGGCGGGCATCCCGGTAGCGGCGAGCCAGCTCGGGGCCGACCACGATCACGCTGGAGTGACGGGCGAGCGCCCGAAACGCCGCCTCGAGGACGAGGGCCGCCCCGATCATCGCCCGGCGGCCCGGGTGGCGATTGCGCACGTAGGCCGGGAGGTCCTGGCGCACGCCGAGGACCACCCGCCGGCGCCGAAGCGCGGCGAGCAGCGCGAAGGCGATCGCCAGCGGGTGCGGGCCGAGCAGCCAGACCGCGTCGACGTCGCCGAGGGCGCGCCAGAAGCGGGCCACCGAACGCGCCGCCGCGCGGGCAACCGCGAGTGGGTTGGCCAGGCTCTCGTAGTACGGCAGCGCGACCAGCTCGGCGTCCTCGCCGCAGTCATAGGGGGTCCGCTCGCCCGACGGGCTCATCCTGCCGATCAGGATGAGGCGCTCGAGACGGCTTCCCAGGCGGGCCACGAAGAGCGCGAACGATGTCTCGGCGCTGACCCGGCCCTCCTCCTCGTGGTAGGCGTAATCGGCGTAGAAGAGGACCCGCAACCCCTCAGCCCCTCGCCGCCGCGTAAAGCTCCTCGTACAGCTCGCCGATCAATCGGGCGGTGACGTCCAGATCGAACTCCTCGCGGCGCCGGCGCCGGCCGTTGCGTCCCATCTCGGCGGCTCGACCCGGATCGCGGAGGAGCGATCCGACCGCCCCGGCGATCGCCGCTGGATCGCCGGGGTCGACCAGCACCCCCTCCACCCCGTTCTCGATCATGTCGGGGATCCCACCGACCCGGGTTGCGACCACCGGCAGCTCGGCCTCCATGTACTCCATCACCGACAGCGGGCTCCCCTCCCAGTCCGACGAGCAGACCGCGACGTCGAGCGCCCGCAGGAAGTCGGGGATGTCCCCCCGCCCCCCGAGCAGGGTCACCACCTCGCCGAGCTCGAGCTCCGTGATCAGCGCCTCGACCCGGGCGCGGTCGGGGCCGTCGCCGGCGATCAGGACCCGCAAGTCCGCGAAGTCCTCTCGCAGCGCGGCGGCCGCCCGGATCAGGACGTCCAGGGCCTTTTCCGGCCGAAGGGTGCACGCCGTTCCGATCACGGGCGCCCCCTCGCTGATCCCGAGCTCGGCCCTGACGTCGCCCCCGGGCCGGGCCGGTGGCGTCGCGATCCCGAGCGGGATGAACCGGACCCGGTCGGGATCGATCCCCTCCAGGTCGATCATCGCCTGGCGAGTCTGCCGGGAGACGGCGAGGAACGCCGCGGCGCGAGTCGCGATCACATGGCGGTCGAGGAACTGCCGCAGCGGCTCGCCGTCGAACGACCAGTTGTGCTCGTGGGCGATCACGACCGGGGTGGCGGCGATCCTGCCCAGGATGGAAGCCCAGAGGTTGGAGCCGAACTGGTGGCTGTGGAGGATGTCCACCCGCTCCTCGCGCAGCAGCTTGACCAACGGCCACCAGGCCCAGACGCCGCCCCGTGAGGTGCGCCTGATGCCGACGATCCGCACGTCGGCGTCGCGAAGCGCCCCGACCCGAGGCGCGATCAGGGGGTTGTCCTCCTCGTGCGACTTCCAGCGGCTCACGCACAGGGTGCGCTCGAAGCGGTCGGGGTCGAGGCGCTGGACTACCTCGGTCGCCACGCGCTCGGCGCCTCCGGTCAGGCCGAGCTGGTCGATCAGGGTCACGACACGCAGCTTCCGCCCCTTGTCGAGCCGAGCCCCCATCTAGGCTCTAGTTTCCCGAAAGTGGGGGCCCTTGAGACGCGACGTGCTCGTCCTTTGCTACCACGCCGTCAGCGCGCGCTGGACGGCCGACCTGTCGGCGAGGCCCGATCGACTCGCCGATCACCTCGGCCCGCTGGTCAAGCGCGGATACCGCGGGACCACGTTTCGCGACCTTCTGGGTCCACCCACCCTTCGCTCGCGCTAGCGACGCCCTCGGATCGCGCACCCTCGATGGCGGGCTGACCGATGAGCGAGCAGGGACCCGAGAGCCTCACCAACCGGGTCGTCCGGGGAGTCGGCCTCGCCGGCTCGGGCTACGCGCTCACCCAGATGATCACGCTGGCGACCTATCTGGTCCTCGCCCGGCTGACCGCCCCGCTCGCGTTCGGCCAGTACGCGGAGGCCGCTGTGCTGGTCGGCATCGGGCTGCTGTTCACCGAATCGGGCATGCTCGCGGCCCTGATCCAGCGGCGCGACCGGATCGGCGAGGCGGCGAACACGGCCCTGCTGGCGACGCTGGCGAGCGGCATCGCGGTCAGCCTCCTGGCGCTCGCGGTGTCGCCGTTGATCGGCAGCTTCTTTCGGAGCGACACGGTCGGCGCGGTGGCGGCGGCGATCTCGGGACAGCTCTTCCTGCGCTCGGCGACCGTGGTGCCGAACGCGATGCTGGAGCGAAGGCTCGCGTTCCTTCGCCGCACGATCGTCGAGCCGCTCGCGGCGGTCGCCTTCGCGGTCGCGGCGATCGTGGCGATGTCGCACGGGCTCGGCGTCTGGGGCCTCGTGATCGGCAACTACGTCCAGATCGGGATCGACGCGATCCTCACCTGGGCGCTGGCGCGCTGGCGACCGAAGCCCCGTCTCGCCTCGCTGGCCATGTGGCGGGAGCTGGTCCGCTTCGGCCGTCACGTGATCGCCGCCGGGATGGTCCAGCGGGTCGGCGAGCAGGTCGACAGGGTGCTGGTCGGTCGCTTCGTCGGCACCGCGTCGCTGGGTCAGTACCAATACGCCCTGCGACTCGCGATGGCGCCGTTCGAGGCGACCCTGGCCGTCGCGTCCCACGTCCTGTTCCCTGCCTTCGCGCGGATCTCGCACGATCGTGAGCGGCTCAACTCGGCCTTCCTTCGGTCGCTTCGCTGGGTGATGGTGGTCGCGATGCCCGCGTCCCTGATCCTGTTCCCGCTCGGCGAGCCGCTCGCGGTCGTCCTGTTCGGCGAGGTGTGGCGCCCGGCCGGCGAGGCGCTGATGGCGATGTGCTTCTTCGGGGCCGGAAACTCGCTGCTGTCGATCTGCCTCGAGGGGGCGAAGGCCTACGGAAAGCCTGCCGTGCTGGCGAGGGTGCACCTGGTGATGATGGTCACCACGGCGGCCGCGATGATCGCCCTGCTGCCATTGGGGCTCGACGGAGTCGCGGCCGGCCTCTCGGTCGGCGCGGTGGTGGGCGGCGCATACGCCGCGTTCTCGTTCTCGCGCACCGTGGAAATGCCGCTCGGGCGGATCTGGTCCGAGGTCTGGGCGCCCGGGGCGGCCGCGGTGCTGATGGCGGGGGTGCTCTACCCGGTCGAGCGCTTCGTGATCCGCGCCGGCACCCACGGGACCGCGGCCGGCCTGGCCCTGCTCGCGCTGGAGGCCGTCGCGGCGGCGCTCGTCTATCTGGCCGCCCTGTCCGTGCTCTCGCCCGAACGCGGTCGGATGATCGTCAGACTGCCGGCGATGCTGCTCGAGCGCCGCCGGCCCCGGGCCGACCCCGATCCCGACCGTGGCTGACCCGACCCACACGGTGCTCGTACCCGCCTACAACGCCGCGGAGACGGTGGGCGAGGCGATCCGCTCGGTCACGGCCCAGACCACCGAATCCTTCGAGGTGATCGCGGTCGACGACGGCTCGAGCGACGCGACGCCGGAGCTCCTCGACGAGATGTCGAAGGGCGATCCCAGGATCCGGGTGGTCCGCCAGCCAAACGCCGGCCCGAGCGCGGCGCGAAACGCGGCAATCCGGCGCGCGAGCGGCTCGTACCTGACGTTCCTGGACAGCGACGACCTGCTGATGCCCCGATATCTGGAAGCGATGGAGGAGATCTTCCGCCGAAACCCGGACGCCGGCCTCGCCTACGCCCGGGCCTGGGTGCTGGACGAGGCGGCCGGCGGCGGGCGGGTCCGGCGCGGCATCTGGCCGCCCCCGGGGTACGTGACCGGCTCGGCGCTCGCGCCCGACGACCCGGTGGTCGCCCTCGCCTCGGGAAACTACGTCGGCGCCGTTCAGACGGCGACTCGGGAGGCCGTCGAGCGGGTCGGGGGCCTGGACGTCGACCTGCGCCAGGCCGAGGACTACGACCTATGGCTGCGAATCGCGATCGCCGGGTTCGGCATCGTCTCCGGCCCCGAGGCGCTGGCCGTGGTCCGAAACCGCGCCGGGTCACTCTCCAAGGACGAGCTGGAGCTGGCCGAGGGCGTTCGAGCCGTCTGCCGGCGGCTGCTCTCCGAGTACGAGGTCTCTGAGGAGGCGCGGGCGGCGGCGGCGGCTCAGCTCGAGCGGACCGACCACATGATCGAGGTGCTGGATGGCAGCGCATCGGTGCGGGGGGCGATCCGCCGCGTTCGGCTCGCCCTGGGCCGCATCAAGCGGCGCCTGCTGATCGGACGGCTGTGGTATCCAGAGCCGCCTCCCGACGTCGCAGAGGCGTTCCCGGAGCTGGTCGCCGATCGCGCCGCCTGAGCGCTCCGGCCGAGGGCGCCTACGGGCCCGGCGTGCCTCCGTTGCCGCCCGTCGTCGTGGTGGTGGTCAAGGTGGTGCTCTGGGTGGTGGTCGTCGTCGCGGTGGAGGTCGTGGTGGTGGTCGGCGGGGGCGCCTGAGTCGTTGTCGCGGTCGTCGTGATCGTCGAGCTGGAGCTCTGTGTGGTGCTGGTGGAGCCGCCGTTGTCGTCGGACGCGACGACGGCGAGCGCGACTCCCAACCCGACCACGACGGCGACCAGGATGGCGATCGACCACTTGGCGCCGTTGCTCATCCCGCCCTTGGGCGGCTCGCCGCCGGGCGGCGGGCCGGGCCCCTCGGACGAGCTCATGTGGCGGGTGGGATCTTCGTGCATCGGCGGCGAGTCTAGCCGTCGTCGGGGCGGCGCTCGCGAACCCCTCGCAGCGCTCCGCGCGCCAACATCGCCAGCGCTCGGATGGGCGGGCCGAACCGCCTCACCCCGATCCAGAAGCCGGTTCCCCAGCTCATGTGCATCGTCGCCAGCACGGCGGGCAGGAAGGAGGCGTCGCGCGCGGAGGCGCGAAGCCGCGGCGCCGTGGTGGCCAGCAGCGCGAGGACGTAGGCGGCCAGGCCCGCGCGCGCCGGTCGCCGGATGCGGCCCGCCGGGAGGCACCCCGCGGCGGCCGTGAGCACCAACGCCGGGGGGAGGACGTGCGAGCGGCGCATGCTCGCCGGATGTGCGGCACAGGTCTTGGCGCGGTAGGTCCCGTAGCGGAGGTACTGGCGGGCGAGCGCGCCGAGGCTGTCGCGCGGCACGTAGAGCGCCGCCATCTCGGGGATGCAGACGATCCGGCCGCCGGCCTCCCGGATCCGCGCGGCGAGCTCGCCGTCCTCGTTGATCGGCCAGTCCTCGTCCCAACCCCCTTGACCGACCAGGGTCTCGCGGCGCCACACCCCCGTGTAGCCCGCATCGACCTCGATCTCGTGGATCGCGTCGCGAAACGTCGCGCCGCCGATCCCCAGGCGGGTTTCGAGCGCCAGGGCGATGCGCCGCGACCAGCGTCCCTCGCCGTGGGGGAGCTGGGGCCCGCTGACCCACTCCACGCCCCCCCGTCGAAGTCGCTCGACGCCCCGGGCCAGGTAGTCGGACGGGTAGAGCGTGTGGGCGTCCATCCTGGCCACGAACTCCCCCCGGGCGTGGCGAAGGCCGATGTTGAGCGCGAACGGGATCCCCCGGCTCGGGTTGTCGAGCACCGTGATCCGGGGGTCGTCCGCGGCGAGGCCCTCGAGCAGCTCGCGCGTCGCGTCCTCGGAGCGCCCGTCCACGAACAGGAACTCGACCGGCGCATCGAGCCGCTGGGCCTGCAGGCAGCGCACCGTGTCGACGATGTGCTCCTCCTCGTTGAGGGTCGGGGTCAGAACGCTGACCCCGACCTCGGGGCGCCCGCCGCCGTGTTCGCCGTCCTGGGTCGCCACCGGGACCGAACCGTAGCGGCGAGAGGGCCGGGAGCCCCGCTCACTCAGAGTCGCGGGAGCGGCGGTGCATGTCGCGCAGCCGCAGCCCCCCGCCGATCGCCGCCCGTGCCAGGCGTCCGCTCGGGGAGCCCGCCGTCAGCGCCACAGTCACGATCGGCCTGCTGTCGGGCCACAGCCTGTTGACGAGGTCGTTGTCGGCACCGACGCATGAGTCCACCCAACCGATCTCGGGACGGCTCTCGAACCATTCGACGTGCTCGAGAACGAGCTGGGCCCCCGGCGAGTAGCGGCGGCGACTCTCGTCGTAGGCCATCTTGAAGCAGAAGAGGCCGTCGGCGGCGCGCAGGTTGCAGGCCATCGCGATCGGCTCGCCCTCGGCCTGGAGGCACAGGAGGTGCAGGCGCCCGCGGTCGCGGAACGAGTCGCAGATCGTCCTGAAGAACGCCGCATCGCGATCGAGCGAGCCCAGCGCGGTGCCGCCGCGCCCCTTCCAGCCCGATGCCTCGAGCTCGAGGAACTCCTCGACGGCCGCTGGGTCCTCGGCCCGATCGACGAGCTCGAGCGGCGCTCCCATCTCGTCCTCGAGCCGCCTGCGCTTTCGATCCAAGTCGCGACGATGCTTCCCCTTCACCCCGGAGCGGCCCTGCCCCTCGGCGCGAAGCGATGCGCGCCGGTATCGGCTGATCTCGGCCTCCTCGGCGCCGCACTGGTCGAACGCCGCCCGAAGTCCCTCGCGCACCGGCCCCTCGTCGGCGAGCACATCGAGGCCGACGAACGAGGTCCCGCGGTGGCGAACGAGATCGCGGGCAAGGAGCCCGAGCCCGCCCTCGACCCGATCGGATCGGACCAGCGGCGTGCCCAGGAAGCAGTAACGGTGCTCCCAGGTGGCGAGGCACGGGAGCGGGATCCGCCGCCACCTTCGAGGGCGGTGAATCGGCATGCAGGCCGACCAGCCGTCCGCTCCGCGCACCACGGCGACCGCGATTCCCCGCCCCTCGATCGCGTCCGCCGCCGCCAGCACGAACTCGGGCTCGGCGAACGGGTTCGGCTCGGCCGCCTGCCCCACGAGCTCCCGCCAGGCGGCGACGTCGTCTCGAGAGAGCTCGCCGAGCTCAACGATCGCCGCGCGCACGCCCAAGTTCTACCCGACGATCCGGGTCAGCCGGCTCGAGGCCCTCAGCCGCCGCGCTTCGGATGGGTGCCGCCGGGCTGCGCCGGTCCCGAACCCGTCACGGTCGAGGTGGACGTCGCGGTCGTGGTCGAGGTCTCGGTGGTCGTGCTGGTGGTCTTGGTGATCGTGGTCGTGATGGTCGGGACGGTCGTCACGACGGTCGTCGTGGGCTGCACCGTGCTGACGCTCTTCGTCGTCGTCGTCCGGGTCACCGTCTCGCGAGTCGGACCGGACGCGACGATCGCAGCGATCGCGACCCCGAGTCCGAGGGCCAGGGCCGCCACCACGACGAGGATGATCCTCAGGCGGCGATCGCGCGGCTCGTCCTCGGGCGGCGTCGGCTGCGGCGGCGAGACCTTTCCGCGCTCGGCCAGCACCCGCCTGGGATCCGGCGGCGGAGGGGGACCCTCAGGCGAGGACACTGGCCATGATCCGACCGGCGTCGTCGAGCTGGTCGGCCTCGATCGTCAACGGAGGCAGGAATCGGAGCATGCCCGGCCCCGGGACGTTGATGACCAGCCCTTCGCCGAGGGCGCGACCCGCGACCTCGGCGGCGTCGAGGCCCTCGACGAGCGTCACGCCGATCATCAGCCCGCGACCGCGCACATCGGCGACGGCCTCAAAGCCGCTCAGTCTCTCCATGAACAGTCCCCCCAGCTCGCGGACTCGCCGCAGGAGTTCAGGGTCGTCGACCAGGTCGATCGCGGCCAGCGCCGCCGAGGCGGGCACCGGGCCGCCGCCGAAGGTCGAGCCGTGATCCCCCCGTCCGAGCACCCCCCCGAGCTCGGCGTCCGTGACGCAGGCGCCGAGCGGGAGCCCTCCTCCGAGCGCCTTCGCCGCGGTGATCACGTCGGGTCGCATCGGAAGCTGCTCGTAGGCCCACAGCGAGCCGGTACGGCCCATCCCGGTCTGGATCTCGTCCGCGATCAGGAGTGCGCCGGTCTCGTCGCACGCCTCGCGCGCGGCGACCAGGACCTCGTCGGCGATCGGGAACACCCCCGCCTCGCCCTGGATCGGCTCGACCATCACCGCCGCGGTCCGCTCGGTGACGGCCGCACGGAGCGCCTCGGCATCGTCGCGTGCGACCGCCACGAGGCCAGGCGGCAGAGGGCCGAACTGGTCCTCGCGCGCCAGCCTCGGCGTCGCTGCGAGCGTGCCGAGCGTGCGCCCGTGGAACGCTCCGTCCAGGACGACGATCTCGGGGGCCTCGACACCCCGGGCGTGGGCGCACCTTCGGGCCAGCTTGATCGCGCACTCGTTGGCCTCGGCCCCCGA
>JBOGZB010000144.1:0-2250 GCA_050697175.1 Solirubrobacterales bacterium
AACGCGAACATCAGGCCGAAGGTCTGCAGCGTGAGCGGTCCGAGGTGGATTTCGGGATACATGGCTACCGGCTCTCGAGCAGGGTGAGGAGCAGCGCCTTCTGCGCATGGAGCCGGTTCTCGGCCTGGTCCCAGACGGCCGAGCGCTCTCCGTAGAGGAGGTCCCCGGCGATCTCCTCGCCGGGATGCGCGGGCAGGCAGTGCATGACGATCGCTCGATCAGCCGCGAGGGCGAGCAGGTCGGCGTTCACCTGATACGGCGCGAGGTCGGCGCGCCTGCGCGTCGCATCGGCCTCGTCGCCCATGCTCACCCAGACGTCGGTGTAGAGGACGTCGGCGCCGTCGGCGGCCTCGCCCGCATCCTCGGTGTCGAGCGCCGCCAAGCCAGGCTCCAACGCATAGCCTGGCGGGGAGGCGACCCTCACCTCGACGCCGGCGATCCCGCCCACGATCGCCAGCGATCGCGCCACGTTGTTGCCATCGCCGACGTAGGCGAGCTTCAATCCCTCGAGGCCGCCGAAGCGCTCGCGCATGGTCAGCAAATCGGCGAGGGCCTGGCACGGGTGGTGCTCGGGCGTCAGCCCGTTGACGACCGGCACGCTCGCGCCCTCGGCCAGCTCCCCGGCGACCGCGTACGAGCCGGCCCTGATCACGATCGCCGCGACGTAGCGCGACAGGACGCGGGCGGTGTCGGCCACAGACTCGCCGCGGGCGAGCTGGAGCTCCTCACCCCGCAGCACGAGCGGTGCGCCACCCAGCTCCCCCACCCCGACCTCGAACGAGACCCTCGTCCGGGTCGACGGCTTCTCGAAGATCAGCGCCACGCTTCTGCCGTCGAGCGCCTCGCTGCCCTCCCGCTCCGCGCGCCGCGCCTTCAACTCGAGGGCGCGGTCGAGCAGCGAGGCGAGCTGATCGCTCGAGAGCTCCTCACCGGTGATGAAATCTCGGCTCACGGGAAGCGGGAGATGGTACGCCCCCGCGAGCGCCAGACTTGCCCGGTGCAGTTCGGCGCGATCACCTGGAACCTGTTCAGCGGCCGCGATTTCCCGCCCGACCGCTCCCTCTACACGCGTCGTTCCCTGTTGCTCGGCACCGAGGAGCGCGGCGACACCCACCTCCAGGTCAATCGCGACCTGCTCGACGAGTTCGCCTCGGTGCTCTCGGCGAACCGCTGGGACGTCGCGCTGCTCCAGGAGTGCCCGCCGCGATGGGCGAGCTCGCTGGCCGCAGCCTGCGGAGCCGAGATGCACCGCTCGCTGACCGCCCGCAACTGGCTCGCCCCGGTGCGGAGCGCCATCGCGCGGCGAAATCCCGACCTGATGGGCTCCTGGGGTGGCGGCTCCAACCTCACCCTGGTCCGACCGGGTGTGCTCGGCCCGATCAGCGAGCGCCGCGAGGCGATGCTCCGCCGCTGGCCGGAGCGGCGGAAAGCCGCCCTGACCTCGATCGAGCCCGGCATCTGGGTTGCCAACCTCCACTCGAGCGGCCGGCTCGACCGCGCAGGACCCGACCTTCGGCGAGCCGTCGAGGCGACGCTTCGGCTGGCCGGCGACGGTCCGATCCTGGTCGGCGGCGACCTGAACCTCCGCCCCGGTCAGACCGACCTCTACGACGAGCTCGCCGAGAGGCTGCGACTTGCAGCGCCCACCTCTCCCGGCTCGCTCGACCACCTGCTCGTCCGCGGCCTCGAGGCGATCCAGCCGTCTCGCACCTGGGCGCCGTCCGAACGCGAAATTCCGTTCGACGGTCTCGCGATCCGCCTCTCCGACCACGCTCCGGTCGACGCCCGGTTCGACCTGCCGGCCCCTGACGCGCCCGCGAATTGAGATAGTCCTCACTCACACCACCGCGACCAGGAGGAATCTCATGGCGAGCAGATCAGGCGGTTCGAGCGCGCGCGGCTCGAAGTCGAAGGCCCGCTCCAAGTCGACCGCCGGCGCGGCGAGCCGATCCAGGGCCTCCGCGCGGCGAAAGGCCGCATCGGAGCGAACCGACAAGAGCGTCGAGGCGTTCCGCGACGCGCTCGAGCGAAGCGTGATGCTCTCGCGCGACCGCCTCCAGGAAGTCGTCGACGACGCGGTCGGCCGCGGACGGATGACCCGAAGCGACGCCAACGAGCTGATCAGCAACCTGGTCACCCGCGGCCGCTCCTACAGCGACGACCTGGTCAAGGAGCTCGAGAAGCTGCTCGACCAGGCAAGGCAGGGGTTCGACAGCCGCACCGCGCCCGCCCGGCGCCGAGCCACTGCGG
>JBOGZB010000145.1:0-1544 GCA_050697175.1 Solirubrobacterales bacterium
CGCGATGGCCGCGGTCCGCGGCGACCCGGCCGGCGGCCAAAGCGGCGGCTGGGTGCTCGCCGCGGCCGATCCGCTCCCCGGCCTCCAGGGCCTCGCCCGGGCGTGGCGGCGCGAGCTCGGCTGCCGCGTCGTCGGGATCACCGGGTCGGTCGGCAAGACCTCGGTCAAGGACATCTGCCGGGCGATCCTGCCCGTCCGGGTCCACGCCAGCCCGGAGAACTACAACACGGAGATCGGGTTGCCGCTGGCGATCCTGGGCGCGCCGCCCGAGACCGAGGTGCTGGTCCTCGAGATGGCGATGCGGGGCCTCGGGCAGATCGCCGAGCTCTGCCGAATCGCGGAGCCTGAGATCGGGGCGATCACGAGCGTCGGCCCGGTCCACCTCGAGCTCCTGGGGACCCTCGAGGCGATCGTCGAGGCGAAGGCGGAGCTCCTCGCCGCCCTGCCGACGCGGGGCCGGGCGGTGGTTCCGGCGGACGCGGAGGCGCTTCGGCCCCACCTCTCCGAGAGCCTGGTCACGATCACCTTCGGAGCCGGCGGCGACGTTTTCGCTCTCGACTCGCGCCCGGACGGTCGCTCGACGGAGGCGACGATCGGCACCCCGGACGGCGAAGCGCGGTTTCGCCTCCCGTTCACCGAGGCCCACAACCTCTCCAATGCCCTGGCGGCGATCGCGATCGGGGTGGCGCTCGAGGCGCCGCTCGCCGAGATGGCGCGTCGGGCGCCGGGGATAACCTTTTCGCGCCTGCGTGGGGAGCTTCTCGAGCTGCCCGGCGGAATCGTCCTCGTGAACGACTGCTACAACGCGAACCCGGTCTCGATGCGCGCCGCGCTCGACCACCTGGCATCCATGTCGGCCTCGCGCCATGTCGCGGTCCTCGGCGAGATGGCCGAGCTCGGCCCCGATGCCCCGGCCTACCACCGCGAGGCCGGTGCCCACGCCCGTCGGCTCGGCGTCGGGCCGATCGTCGGGGTCGGCGAGCTGGCTCGCGACTACGCGCCCGACGAGTGGGCGCCCGACGCCGAGGCGGCCGGACCGCTCGTCGAGAGGCTGGTCGAGCCGGGCGACGCCGCGCTGATCAAGGGATCGCGCTCGGTCGGCCTGGAGGCGATCGCCGACCGCCTCCGAGCCGCCGCGGGTGGGCCGCGATGACCGCCCCGCTGCTGGCCAGCGTCGCATCGGCCGCGGTAGACCGCGGCCAGATCCTGATCGCCGGCATGGCGGCGATGCTGATCACGATCTTCCTCGGGCCGAAGTTCATCGAGTTCCTCCGCGAGCGGGAGTTCGGCCAGCAGATCCGCGAGGAGGGCCCCCAGGAGCACCACGCCAAGGCCGGGACCCCGACGATGGGCGGGCTGATCATCTTCATCGCGATCGCCGTCCCGTACCTCGTTCTGGGCCCCCGCGACACGCAGAGCCTCGCCGTCTTCGGCGTCGCGATCGGCGCCGCGGCCCTGGGCTTCGCCGACGACTTCATCAAGGTCACCAAGAAGCGCTCGCTGGGCCTGCCGGCGCGCGTGAAGCTCCTCGTCCAGATCGGCCT